>JASJEC010000080.1 GCA_030064845.1 Kiloniellales bacterium | reverse complement strand
GGAAGCGCTCGAAGATCAGGTCGAGATCCTGCGCCCCGATCCCCGCCGCCGGGTTGACGAAGGACACCTCGACGCCGTCGCCGACCCGTGCCGCCGTGATCTTCACGCGGCCGCCCGGGGTGGCGTACTGCGCGGCGTTCTGGATCAGGTTGCGCAGGACCAGCAGAAGCTTGTCGCGATCGCCCCGGATGTGGCCGGCCCGTTCGCCGATGTCGGTCTCGACCGCGATCTCCTTGTTGTCGAACTGGTACTGGTAGAGCTGGACCACCCGGGCCATCAGGTCGCCGAGCTCGATCTCCTCCTTGCGCAGGAAGGCCTTGGCCGCGTCGGCCTTGGTCAGCTGGTTGAGGTCCTCGACCAAGCGGACCAGGCGCAGGATCTCCTCCTGCAGCATGTCGAAGGTGTCCTTGGAGGGCGGCACCACGCCGTCGGCGAGCGCCTCCAGGTAGCCGCGGATGTTGGTCAGGGGCGTGCGCAGTTCGTGCGCCAGGTCGGTCGCCATCGAGCGGCGCAGGCGCTCGACCCGCTCCAGGGAATCGCTCATCTGGTTGAAGGCCCGGGCCAGCTGGCCGACCTCGTCGCCCGCGCTGGTCTCGACCCGCGCGCTGTAGTCGCCGGCGGCGATCCGGCGGGAGACGGCGGTCATCTGCGAGAGGGGCGCCAGAACTCGGCGGGTCATCAGGAAGGACAGCAGGACCGCCACCGCGAGGGCCAGGAGGCTGCCCTGGACCAGGAAGCGGTGGATCGAGTCGAGGAACATCTGGTGGCTGTCGGCCGGCGAGATGTTGTAGCGCTCCATGATCGCCGAGAAGTAGTCGGCGGCCAGATAGTCGATCGCCAGCCACACGATCAGGATGACCACGGCGATCACCACCGCGTTCACGGCCAGGAGCTTCCACAGGAGGCGGTTGCGCATGGGGCCTCGGATCCGTCTCAGGTCGGCGCGGTCTCGGTGAAGCGGTAGCCGACCCCGCGCACGGTCAGCACGAAGCTCGGCATCGCGGGATCGGGCTCGATCTTCTGCCGCAGCTTGCCGATGTGGACGTCGACCACGCGGTCCACCACGACCCCGCCGTCGGCGTAGAGCCGGTCGAGCAGCTCGGAGCGGGAGAAGACCCGGCCCGGGGCCGACATCAGCGTGTGGAGCAGCTTGTACTCCGACGGCGTCAGCGCCACTTCCGCGCCGCTCAGCGTGACCTTGTGCTTCTCGGGCTCGATCGCCAGGGCGCCGGCGACCAGGCGGCTCGCGGCGGGCGGGCCGGCGGCGGCCGAACGGCGCAGGATTGCCTTGACCCGCTCGACCAGCTCGCGCGGGCTGAAGGGCTTGACCACGTAGTCGTCGGCGCCGAGCGAGAAGCCGAGGATGCGGTCGCTCTCCTCCTCGCGGGCGCTGAGGATCAGAACGGGGGTGTCGGAGGCCTGGCGGATCGCGCGGCACACGTCCCAGCCGTCCAGCTGGGGCAGCATCAGGTCGAGCACGACGAGGCAGGGGTTCTCGGCCCGGCAGAGCGCCAGTCCGGTCCGGCCGTCGTGGGCGACGTGGACGTCGAAGCCCGCCCGCTCGAGATAGGTCGCCACCAGCGAGGCGATCTTGCGGTCGTCCTCGATCACCAGCACCGGTTCTCGGGTCGGCGGATCCTGCATCTCACGCTCTCGTCGCCATGGCGCTCGGGCCGAAGCCCGCGGGAACGGGATGCTAAAGCACTTGCGGGTCCAAGGGAATCGCCCTCGGTCCCGCCGACGCTTGGGCCGTGAAGAAGGAAGAGACGCATTCACCCCTCGCCCTGCCCGGAGGCAGGGCGCTTCCGGGCAGGGCAGGGAGGGTGAACCGGCGACGCGTGTTGGCTCAGTCGAGCAGGCTGCGCAGCATCCAGGCGGTCTTCTCGTGTACCTGCATGCGCTGGGTCAGGAGGTCGGCGGTGACCTCGTCGTTGCCTTCCTCGGCGGCTGGGAAGACCGAGCGCGCCGTGGCGGCGACCGCCTCGTGGCCGGCGACCAGCTGGCCGATCATGTCGGTGGCCGACGGCACGTCCTCGGCCTCGCTGATCGAGCTCAGCTTGCCGAAGGCGGCGTAGCTGCCGGGGGCGTAGTGGCCCAGCGCGCGGATGCGCTCGGCGATCTCGTCCACCGCGGTGGCCAGCTCGGTGTACTCCTGCTCGAACATGGTGTGGAGGGTCTGGAACATCGGGCCGGTGACGTTCCAGTGGAAGTTGTGGGTCTTGAGGTAGAGGGTGTAGCTGTCGGCCAGGAGGCGCGACAGGCCCTCCGCGATGACCGTGCGGTCACTGCTCGCGATGCCGGTGTTGATCTCCATGATCAGGTTCCTCCTCAGGGTCTCGAACGTGGAATGATTCCAAAAAACGTATTAGTGCGCTGATGAACAATACTTAATTGTTCTCAGTTCGGGTTCAAGCGAAGATTCCCTTACAGTCCCGCAAGCGCTGCATGGCAGACCGGCAGGGACTGCAAGGGCTGCCGGTCATCGGATCTGCAGCTCGATCCGGCCGAGCGGGCCGTAGTCGGCGGCGGCCTCGTCGCCCGCCTGGAGCTCGAGGAACTCGGTCACCACGCCGGTCGAGACGATGTCGCCGGACTCGAGCGCCTGGCCGCGTTCCGCCAGGTGGCTGGCGAGCCAGGTGAGGGCGATCAGGGGTCCGCCGAACGCGTTGGCGCCGCGCCCCCGGCTGCGTTCCACGCCGTTCACGCTCAGCACGACTTCCTGCGCCGCCAGGTCCAGGTCGCGCCAGTCCCCTGTGCCCGGCCCCAGGACCAGCGCGCCGTGCACGCCGTTGTCAGCGATCAGCGAGGCGGCGCCCTGGCTCATCCAGTTATCCAGGGCGCTGGTCACGACCTCGAAAGAGGGGTGTACCGAGGCCACGGCGTCCGCCAGGTCCTCGGGCGCGAAGCCGCCGCTCCCGGGCACCGGTTCGCGGCCCAGACGGAACGCGAACTCGGGCTCCAGCAGGCGGAAGGCGAAGGCGTCGCCGAGGACAACCGCCGGGCTGTTGAACAGGCGGCCGCGCAGGATACGGCCGCTGAACGGCCCGTCGACGCCGAGCGCTTCCTGGGCTTTGGCGCTGGTCGCGCCGATCTTGTAGCCGGCGGCGACATCGTCGCTCCCGGCGACGAAGGCCGCCTGGACCCGGTAGCCCTCCGCGACGCTCGACGGCCGGCAGTGGTCCGGCAGCGCCGGGATGGCGCGCCGGTCGCGCCGGGCGGCGAGCAGGAGCCGGGCCGCTTCCTCGGCGGCCTCGGGGGTCACGACCGTCCCGCCACGCTAGGTCGCCTCGGTCCGGTCGGCGATCACCTTCTCGGCCAGCTTGCCGGTCAGCTCCTGCAGGTGATCATAGCGCCAGGCGAAGTTGCCGACGCCGAGGGTGAGCGAGCGCAGCTCGACCACGAGGTCGTGGATCTCCGACTGGGGCATGTAGCACTTCAGCTCGTCCCAGCCGTCCCAGCCCGCCTTGGGCTCGAAGCCCAGGATCTGGCCCCGGCGGCCGCTGACCAGACCGTGGATCTTGTTGGTGAAGTCCGTAGGCACTGCGATGGTCACCTCGTAGATCGGCTCCAGCAGCACGGGATCGCACTTCGGCATGCCTTCCGACATGGCCAGGCGCCCGGCGGTCTTGAAGGCCATGTCGGAGGAATCCACCGTGTGGTACTGGCCGTCGAAGAGATTGACCGAGACGTCGACCACCGGGAAGCCCAGAGGCCCCTTCTCCAGGTATTCCTTCACCCCGTGCTCGACCGCCGGGATGTAGTTCCTGGGGATCGCGCCGCCGACGATGGAGTTGGTGAAGGCGAAGCCCTCGCCGCGGGGCTGCGGCTTGATCTCGACCTGGACGTCGCCGAACTGCCCGTGGCCGCCGGTCTGGCGCTTGAACCGCGAGTGCTGGGTCACGCCCTTGCGGATGGTCTCCTTGTAGGCGGTCAGCGGCAGCGCGGTTTCCACGTCGACGTTGTACTTGCTCTTGAGTCGTTCGGTCGCCAGCCGCAGGTGGATCTCGCCCTGGCCCCACAGCAGCATCTGGTGCGTGCTCGGGTTGTGCTCGATCGAGAGCGAAGGATCCTCCTCGATCAACTTGGCGATGCAGGAGGTCAGCTTGACCTCGTCCTGGCGGTTCTTCGGCGCGACGGCCAGGGAGAAGACCGGCGTCTTGACTTCCGGCCAGGCCATCCCGGAATCGGCGTGGCGCCCCTCGGCGTTCAGCAGCTCGGAGGTCTGCGGCTCTTCCAGCCGGCCCAGCGCGACCAGCTCGCCCGCTTCGGCCTTGTCGATCTTCTGGTTCTCGCCGCCCATCAGGTGGTAGAGCCCGGACACCCGCTCGCCGGCGACGGTCATGCCGTCTTCCATGGCGCCGTCCCAGATGCGGACCACGCTGAGCCGCCCGGTGTGCGCCTGGTGCAGGGTCTTGATCACCGAGGCGGTGAAGGGACCGCCCGTGGGAATGCCCAGCCGTTCCGCCGTCTTGTCCGGTCCGGCGACTTCGTGGCGCAGCACCTTCAGGAGCCGCGTGATGCCGTTGGCGTTATCGGCCGAGCCGAGCAGGACTGGCACGATGAGGTCTTCCTGCAGGTCCTTGGTGAGCTGCTGGTAGATCTCGCCGGGGGCCGGGATCTTGTCCTCGAGCAGCTGCTCGAGCAGGTCGTCGTCGAAATCGGCCAGGGACTCGAGCATTTCCTGGCGCGCCTCGCTCTCCCGTTCCTTGACCGCCTCCGGCATCTCGATCAGGTCGGAGCTCTTGCCTTCCTGATAGTGGTAGGCGCGCTCGCTGACCAGGTCGACGAAGCCGGTGATCTCCTCGCCGTCGCGGATCGGCACCTGGCGCAGCACCAGGGGCTTGGGCGAGACGCCCTGAAGCGCGCTCATCAGATCGCGGACCCGCAGGCTGGCCTTGTCCATCTTGTTGACGAAGAGGACGTGGGGAATCTGGTAGTCTTCCAGAAAACGGAAGATCGGTGCCAAGGTAAGGATCCGCTCGATCTCCGGCTCGGCGACCAGGATGGCGACGTCGGCGGCCATCAGCGCGTTGCGGCTGTCCTGGCTCAACTCGATCGACCCCGGGCAGTCTATGAAGAACCAGCGCTCGCCCAGGTATTCGCAGTGGGCGAAGTTGGGCTCCGTGCTCATCTGGCGGTTGCGCGCCTCGGGCGAGGAATCGCCGACGCTGTTGCCCTCGACGACCGATCCCTTGCGGTGGGTGGCGCCTGCGCCGTGCAGCATCGCCTCGAGCAGGGACGTCTTGCCGCTGGTGTATGGTCCGATGAGTACGGCGCAGCGCGGCGATGATCCGGGCCTTGTCGTCATGTTCGTCTCCCCGTCTTTAGCGTTCGCGCCCGCGTGGCCCTTGATCGAGGCCATCTTCGGCGAGGCGCCTCCCGTCGTGCTTCTGGACCGGTTATGGTTCCAAACAAACCCCCGCCCTTGCAACCCAAAAGGGGGCCGTCCGGCGGCTTCCCGCGTTTGCCTTGCTGCCGGTCGAGCGTGCTAGACTGAGAAAAACATTCAGGCCGCCGACCGCGGGCCGCCGGGGCGGAAATGGCCGAAGCCAGGGAGGGACGAGCATGTGCCAGATTTTCGCCGGCCAGGATCCGGCCGACTACGAGAGCGTGACCCGCTCGGTGCGGCTGGCGGGCCACGCGACCAGCATCCGCCTGGAAGCCACTTTCTGGGAAATCCTGGACGACCTGGCAGCGCGGCAGGGACTGACCACGCCGCGCTTCCTCTCCATGCTCTACGACGAGGTGCTCGAGCAGCGCGGCGAGATCGCCAACTTCGCGTCGCTGCTCAGGGTCGGCTGCGTGCTCTACCTCAAGGAGCCCGGGACAGTAACGGCGGAGGCGCGCCTCGAACTGATGGCCGGTGCGGCCGAATAGCGGCGCGGGCACGGTTTCCTGACGGTGTTGTAGTAGCGGACTACCACCACCGCCTCTCAGCCCGGCGGTATCCTGAACCGAGGGCCAGACGACTGGGGAAAGGGAGGAGCCGACGATGGCGAAGGCGATCCATACGATGATCCGGGTGCTCGATCTCGACCGCTCGATCGACTTCTACGGCCGGGCCTTCGGACTCAAGGTCGCCGATCACTTCGATTTCGACGGCTTCGCGCTGGTCTATCTGCGCAACGAGGAGAACGACTTCGAGATCGAGCTGACTCTGAACAAGGGCGAGACCGAGCCCTACACCCACGGGTCCGGCTATGGCCACGTCGCGGTTTGCGTCGACGACGCCAAGGCCGAGCATCATCGCTTCAAGGAGCTCGGCCTGGCGCCGAACGACGTCAAGGAATTCCACCGCGACGGTGCGCTGATGGCCCGGTTCTTCTTCGTCCAAGACCCCGACGGCTACAAGATCGAGGTGCTGGAGCGGCACGGGCGCTACCAGTAGGGCGCCGCCGCCAGGCGGCGTCTTTCCGCGGATTCGGGCGCCAAGGACCCGAGCCGCAAGCAAGAAAAGAACGGAACGGGAAGGAAACTTAAATGAGCAAGTCAGGTATGAACCGCCGCCAGTTCCTGCAGACCAGTTCCCTGGCTGCGGCCGGCGCGGCGGTGGTCGCTTCGGGCACGGTCCTGATGTCGAGCGACGGGGCCTGGGCCCTGGATCTGCAGAGCCTCAGCGCCCACGAGGGCATGACCCTCCTGAAGATGAGCCGCAGGCTCTATCCCCACGATACGCTGAGCGACATCTACTACGCCGCGGTGGTCGGGGCGCTGGACAGTGAGGCCAAGGGCAACGCCGATACGGCGGCGCTGATCAAGGATGGGGTCGGCAAGCTGGACGCGGCCAAGGGCGTCAAGTGGGTCGAGCTCTCCGATGGCTATCAGCTCGAGGTGCTGACCGCGATGCAGGACGACGCCTTCTTCCAGAAGGTGCGCGGCACCACCGTGGTCAGCCTCTACAACGACCGGCTGGTCTGGCGCCACTTCGGATACGAGGGGCCGTCCTACGAGTTCGGCGGCTACCTCGACCGCGGCTTCGACGACCTGAACTGGCTCGAGCGTCCTTCCGAGGACGCCAGCCCCAAGGCCGGCTGAGCGGGGAGGCGGGAACAATGGCGAAATTCGACCTGAACGACGACTCGGTCGTCGCGATCATCGGCTCCGGGGCGGGCGGCGGTACCCTGGCCAACGAGCTCTGCCAGAAGGGCGTCAAGGTGGTGCTGCTGGAGGCTGGCGGGCGCGAGGAGATCACCGACTTCCAGAACGACGAGTGGGGCTCCTTCGGTCAGATCTCCTGGCTCGATAAGCGGACCACCTCGGGCACCTGGCGCGTCGCCAAGGACTTCGCGGGCCTGCCGGCCTGGATCTGCAAGACCGTCGGCGGCTCGACGGTGCACTGGGCCGGCGCCTCGCTGCGCTTCCAGGAGCACGAGTTCCGGGTCAAGAGCGAGTACGGCGAGATCGATGGTGCTAGCCTGCTCGACTGGCCGGTGACGCTGGCGGACCTCGAGCCCTACTACGCCAAGGCCGAGGACAAGATGGGCGTGACCCGGACCAACGGCATTCCCGGCCTGCCCGGCAACAACAACTTCATGGTCATGTACGCCGGGGCCAAGCGGCTCGGCTACAAGGACGTCCACACCGGCCGCATGGCGATCAATAGCCGGCCGCGCGACGGCCGCGCCGCCTGCCAGCAGATCGGCTTCTGCTTCCAGGGCTGCAAGTCGGGGGCCAAGTGGTCGACGCTCTATGTCGAGATTCCGAAGGCCGAGGCGACCGGCAATCTCGACCTTAGGACCGAGGCCCAGGTGCTGCAGATTCAGCACGACGATGCTGGCAAGGTTTCGGGCGTGCTCTACGCCGACAAGGACGGCAATCAGCAGCTGCAGAAGGCCCGGGCCGTCTGCGTCGCCGGCAACTCGATCGAGACGCCGCGCCTTCTGCTCAACTCGGCCTCCTCAAAGTTCCCCGACGGCCTGGCCAATTCCTCGGGGCAGGTCGGCAAGAACTACATGCGGCACATGACCGGCTCGGTCTACGCGACCTTCGACCGGCCGGTGAACATGTACCGGGGGACGACCATGGCCGGCATCATCGCCGACGAGTCGGTCAACGACCCGAGCCGTGGCTTTGTCGGCGGCTACGAGATGGAGACCCTCTCTCTCGGCCTGCCCTTCATGGCGGCCTTTCTCAACCCCGGGGCCTGGGGCGCCGACTTCACCGCAGCCATGGACGAGTACGAGAACATGGCCGGCATGTGGCTGGTCGGCGAGGACATGCCGCAGGAGAAGAACGCCATCACGCTGCACGCCAGCGAGAAGGACCAGTTCGGCCTTCCGGTGCCCAACGTCCACTTCGACGACCACGCGAACGACGTGGCCATGCGCAACCATGCCTACAAGCAGGGCTCGGCGGTCTACGAGGCGGTCGGGGCGAAGCGGGTGGTCGAGACGCCGCCCTATCCCTCGACCCACAACCTGGGCACCTGCCGTATGAGCGCCAAGGCCGCCGACGGCGTCTGCAACGCTTTCGGCCAGACCCACGACATCAAGAACCTCTTCATCTCGGACGGCAGCCAGTTCACCACGGGCGGCGCGGAGAACCCGACGCTGACCATCGTGTCCTTGGCGATCCGCCAGGCGGACCACATCGCCCAGCAGATGAAAGCAGGCGAAATCTAGATCTCCCTGTCTGGACACCTTCGGCCCCGGCGCAGGATGCCCGGGGCCTTTTTCTTTGGGTGGGCGTGTTGTTTGGTCTTTACCGCAGCACGTTGCGGTAGGCGAAGAACCGGGTGTCCAGCAGGCTCACCCGCCATTCCACCGGCTTGTCGTCGAAGCTGATGGCCACGCGGTCGATCGCCAAGAGCGGTGTGCCGGGCTTGATGCCGAGCACCCGGGCGACCCGGCCGCCGGCCGATGCCGCGCGCAGGGTCTCGTCGGCGCGCCTGATCGTAATGCCGTAGCGGTGCTGATAGTGGTCGTAGAGCGTGTTGGGCAGGCTCTCCTCCCGCTCCAGCCCGGGGAAGAGTGCGAGCGGCAGGACGACCCGCTCGACCAGCGCGTCGCGGCCCGCCAGGGGGCGCACCCGGTCGAGCCGGAGCACCCGGGCGCGGCCGCTCAGGGCCAGCCGGCGCCGTTCCTCGGTGGTGGCGGCGCCGACCTCGCGGCCGAGCTCCCGGCTGTCGGGAATCGCCTGTTCGCCGTCCTCGCCGACCACGCTGAAGAAGCGGAACAGCGAGCTGTCCGGCGTCTGGGCCGCGACGAAGGTGCCGCGGCCCTGTTGGCGCACGACGAGGCGCTCGAGGGCGAGGGAGTCGAGCGCCTTCCTGACCGTGCCCGGGCTGACGCCGAGCGACTCCGCCAGCTTGGGCTCGGCCGGCAGGAGCGAACCCGGCGGCCAGTCACCGCTGGCGATCCGATCCTGCAGGATCTGCCTAACCTGGCGGTAGAGCGGCTCGAAACGGGGCGCCGCCGCGCCGCTTTCCTCGGATGCGCTCACGCTCTCCTCCTGGCTTGAAATTCTTATATAAGATAAATGATCTTTGACAACGAAAACCGCCGGACCTAAGTTCCAGCGCTTAGGATAAATTCGGGAAGGGAGCGGGGCATATGACCACGCATTTCATTGTCCACGACAAGACCGACACGGTCGGCGTCGTCGTGGTCGAGGGCGTCGAGGCCGGTGCCGATCTGACCGGCTGGCTGATGGAGACCGACGAGACGATCAGCGCCAAGGCGCTCGATTCGATTCCCCTGGGCCACAAGATCGCGCTGGGCGACATCGCCGACGGCGACGCCGTCCTCAAGTACGGCCACGACATCGGCAAGGCCGTGGCGGCGATCCCGGCGGGCAGCCATGTCCACGTCCAGAACCTCAAGACCAAGAAGTGGTAGAGCCATGAGCGACATGAAATTCCTCGGCTACCGGCGCGAGAACGGCCGCGTCGGCATCCGCAACCATGTGGCGATCCTGCCGCTCGACGACCTGTCCAACGCGGCCTGCGAGAAGGTGGCCAACAATGTCCAGGGCACGCTGGCCCTGCCGCACAGCTACGGCCGGCTGCAGTTCGGCGAGGACCTGGAGCTGCACTTCCGCACCCTGATCGGCACCGGTTCCAATCCCAACTGCGCGGCGGTCATCGTGATCGGCATCGAGCCGGGCTGGACCGGCCGCGTGGTCGAGGGCATCGCCAAGACCGGCAAGCCGGTCGAGGGCTTCGCGATCGAGCGCAACGGCGAGATCAAGACCGTCGCGGCGGCCAGCCGCAAGGCCCAGGAGTTCGTCCAGGCGGCTTCCGAGCTGCGGCGCGAGCCCTGTGCGATGGAAGACCTCTGGATCTCGGTCAAGTGCGGCGAGTCCGACACCACGTCGGGCCTGGCCTCCAATCCGACGGTCGGCAACCTGATCGACAAGCTGGATCCCCTGGGCGCCACCACCTGCTTCGGCGAGACTTCGGAGATCACCGGGGCCGAGCAGGTCTGCGCGAAGCGCGGCAAGACCAAGGAGGCCGGAGAGAAGTTCCTCGCCACCTGGCAGGCCTACATGGACGAGGTGATCGAGCCCTACAAGACCAGCGACCTCTCCGAGAGCCAGCCGACCAAGGGCAACATCGAGGGCGGCTTGACGACGATCGAGGAAAAAGCCTTCGGCAACCTGGAGAAGATCGGCAAGAAGACCCAGTTCGTCGACGTGCTCGGCCCGGCCGAGGCGCCGGCCAAGGGCCCCGGCCTCTACTTCATGGACACCTCCTCGGCGGCGGCCGAGTGCGTGACCCTGCAGGCGGCGGCGGGCTTCGTCGTGCACCTCTTCCCGACTGGCCAGGGCAACGTGATCGGCAACCCGATCGAGCCGGTGATCAAGCTGACCGCCAACCCGCGCACGGCGCGCGAGATGAGCGAGCACGTCGACCTCGACGTCTCGGGCATCCTGCGCCGCGAGATGACCCTGGACAGCGCGGGCGACGCCCTGATCGACATGACGATCCGCACCTGCAACGGGCGCCTGACCGCCGCCGAGGTGCTGGGCCACCGCGAGTTCGTCATGACAAAACTCTATCGGAGCGCTTAAGCGGGCTTCGCCCCGGCTTTTCCCCATGCGGGGCTCAAGGGCCGGGGCGCCGCCTGAGACCGCGGATGCGAAGCGCTCCGGTCAGCCGGTCAGGGCCTCGCAGGCCCGCTTGATCCGCGCGCAGGCCTCTTCCAGGGCCTCGGTCGAGGTGGCGTAGGAGATCCGGAAGTAGGGCGAGAGGCCGAAGGCGACCCCCTGAACCGCGGCCACGCCCTCGGCCTCCAGCAGATAGGTCACGAAGTCGCTGTCGGTCTCGATGGTCTTGCCGTCGGGCGTTTTCTTGCCGATCGCCCCGGCGCAGGAAGGATAGACGTAGAAGGCGCCTTCCGGCTTGTGGCAATGCAGGCCCGGGCACTTGTTGAGCCGGTCGACGACGAGGTCGCGCCGCGACTTGAACACCTCGTTGTGGGCGGCGATGAAGTCCTGCGGGCCGTTAAGCGCCTCGATGGCGGCCGCCTGGCTGATCGAGGAGGGGTTGCTGGTCGACTGCGACTGCACCTTGGACATGGCCTTGATAAGCTGGACCGGCCCGGCGCCGTAGCCGATCCGCCACCCGGTCATGCAGTAGGCCTTGGAGACGCCGTTCATCGTCAACGTCCGGTCCTTAAGCCCCGGTTCCACCTGGGCCGCGGTCGTGAAACGAAAGTCGTCGTAGACCAAGTGCTCGTACATGTCGTCGGTCAGCACCCAGACCTGTTCGTGGCGCAGCAGCACCTCGGTCAGCGCCTTAAGCTCGTCTTGCGTGTAGGCCGAGCCGGTCGGGTTCGAGGGGCTGTTGAGGATCAGCCACTTGCTCTTGGGCGTGATCGCCGCCTCCAGGTCCTCGGCGGTCAGCTTGAAGTTGTTGTTCTGGGCGCAGGGCACGAAGACCGGCTCGCCACCGGCGAGCAGCACCATGTCGGGATAGCTGACCCAGTAGGGAGCGGGGATGATGACCTCGTCGCCGGGGTCGAGCGTCGCCATCAGGGCGTTGTAGAGCACCTGCTTGCCGCCGGTGCCGACCGAGACCTGCTCGGGCGCGTAGTCCAGCCCGTTCTCCCGCTTGAACTTGGCGCAGATCGCCGCCTTCAGCTCCGCCGTGCCGTCGACCGCGGTGTATTTGGTCTGGCCGTCCTGGATCGCGGCGATGGCAGCCGCCTTGATGTTGTCCGGCGTATCGAAGTCGGGCTCGCCGGCGCCCAGTCCGATCACGTCCTGGCCGGCCGCCTTGAGCTCGCGCGCCTTCTGCGACACGGCGATGGTCGGCGACGGCTTGATGCGGGACAGACGTTCTGCGATCAGCGACATGGCTGCGATCCTCTCGGAGGTCATCGGACGGAGGGGCCGAACTGGGCTCGGCCGCACGGTAGGCCAGGCGCGGATCGCTGGCAACCGCGCAGGACGGCCCGGTTCGGCCGGCCGTCCGGCCTCATTGCGGCCACAAAGCGTCACGCAATCGCCCCCGGGCCGTCTCTCGGCCGCCGCGCCCGGAAGCTGAAATGGCAGCCTCTCGAAACGGCACGGCGCCTATTCGAAGGCGAAAAGCAGGGGGTAAAGCCATGGATCTGGATGACAGGCAGCAGGATTTCGCTCGCGCGCCCGGTGAGGCTCCTCTCGACTGGGCCGGGTTGGCCCAGAAGGCCCTGACCTGGACCGCGCGCCTTACGGTGACGGCGCTATTCACCATCCTCCTGGTGCTCTCGGTGCGGGCGGCGGAAGCCGCCCCGAGCGCCCCCGCCGCGAGCGCCGAAGCGATTCGCGCCGGCCTGTTCTTCAAATCGGGACGGCCGGATGCGGTCCTGGAGGCACCGACTTTGGCCAGCGAGGTCGAGATCCGGATTCACGGCCAGGTCGCTCGCGTCACGGTTCGGCAGCGCTTCCACAATCCCTCCAAGGCCTGGCTGGAGGGCGTCTATGTCTTCCCGCTGCCTGAACGCTCGGCGGTCGACGAGCTGATCATGACGGTGGGAGGTCGACGGGTCGTCGGCCAGGTCATGGAACGGGAGGCCGCTAAACAGGTCTATCTCAAGGCGGCGCGGGAGGGCCGCCGGGCCGGCTTGCTCGCTTCAGCCCGGCCCAACGTCTTCGTCACCTCGGTCGCCAACGTCGGACCCGGCGAAACGGTCACGATCGAGATCGGGTATCAGGACCGGATCGGCTTCGAGCGCGGCCGGATGAGCTATCGCTTCCCCATGGTCGTGGCGCCACGCTTCACGCCGCCGGGACCGGAAATGGTCCGGGCCCTGCCGACGCCCCTGATCGGTCAGCCCAAGGCCCGCGACATCGCCCTGCAGCGGGAAACCGCGGCCGGCGGCGCGCAGGGTGTGCTGGGCGCCGATCTCTTCGGCCCGGTGCGCCATCCCGATCTGGGTTCTGCGAATCCCCTCGAACTGAGAGTCTCCATCGATGCGGGCCGGCCGCTTGCCGACCTGGAAAGCCCCTCCCATCCGATCAATATCGAGGCGGAGGGAATCGGCCGTGCCCGCGTCACCCTGGCGCGAGGCAGCGTGCCGGCCGACCGGGATTTCGTCCTGCAGTGGCGGCCGGAAGTGGGGAGGGAGCCGGAGGCCGCGCTCTTCGCCGAAGAGAAGAACGGCTCGAGCTATCTGCTCCTGGACCTGCTGCCGCCCGAGGCAATGGCCGGCGCCTCCGGCCCGTCCGAACAGCGGCGCGACCTCGTCCTGGTGGTCGACCGCTCGGGCTCCATGCACGGGGTCGCCCTGGACCAAGCGAAACACGCTCTCGCGCTCGCCCTCGACAGCCTCGCTCCGGGCGACCGCTTCAACATCCTCTCCTTTGCCAGCGACACGCGGACGCTGTTCCGCGGCTCGCGACCGGCCTCCGAGGCCAATCTGTCCCAGGCGCGCCGTCACATCACGGCGCTCAACGCCAACGGCGGAACCATGATGCGCCCGGCGCTGGTCCAGGCCCTCAGCGAGCCGCCGCTGCCGGAGTACCTCCGGCAGGTGGTCTTCCTGACCGACGGCGCGGTCAGCAACGAGCACGAGCTGTTCCTCGACATCGCGGCCAGGCTCGGCGAGTCGCGCCTCTTCACCGTCGGCCTGGGGTCCGCGCCGAACGGCTATTTCATGCGCCGCGCCGCGGAGCTGGGACGCGGCAGCTTCGTGACGATCAGCAACAGGGACCAGGTCGCGGGCCGCATGGGCAGCCTGTTCCGCAAGCTCGAGCAGCCCCAGGTCACCGATGTCGCGGTCGAATGGCCGGCGCCCCTGGCGCGAGGGGTGACGCTGTATCCGGCCGTGCTGCCGGACCTCTACGCCGACCAGCCGATCAGTCTCTCGGCGCGCTTCGAGGGGCGGACGCTGGAGTCCCTGTCCGGCGACCTCGTCGTCACGGCGCGCCGCGGCGCCGCGCTCTGGCGCCGCACGGTCTCCCTGGCGGGGCTACGCCCGGCCAGGGGCGTCGCCGCCATCTGGGCGCGCGGGCGCTTCGCCGACATCCAGGACGGGGCCTATCGCGGCGTCGACCGCGAGACCATCCGCCGCGAGGCCATCCCCCTCGCGCTCGAACACCGCCTGGTCACCAGCTATACCAGCCTGGTGGCGGTCGAAGCGGAGAGGACGCGACCCGATGACATGGCGCTGCGGCGCCATGAGGTCGCCCGAAACCTGCCGGCGGGCATGTCCTTCGAGAAGGTCTTCGGCGAGCCGGAGGCGGTGATGCCGCTGCGGCCGGTGCCGCGGACGCTGCTGCGCGACGCGGCATTCCGGGGCGAGGCCGTCGCCCTGCCCCAGGGCGCGACACCGGCGCCGGTGCTGTTGCTCGGCGCCTCCGTCCTTTTCGCCTTCGGCGCGGCCTGTCTTCTAGCTGCCCGCCGGCCGAGGCGGCGCGGAGCCTGAAGATGGCCGGGCGCCCTCGGCTGCGCCGTGGCGCCGCGGTGCTTGGCCTGCTGGCCCTTGCCGCGGGACTCCTGCTGCTCGGCCAGGCCGGATGGATCCACGCTAAGGCCCGGCTCGCCGAGGGCCTGCTCGAGCGGGCCTGGGCCCAGACCCGAGCCGCGGGCGGCGGCATCTTCCGGCCCTGGCCCTGGGCCGATACCTACCCGGTGGCGCGTCTCCGGGTGCCCGACCGCGGTATCGACCGGATCGTGCTGGCCGGAGCGAGCGGCCGGACCCTGGCCTTCGGCCCGGGCCATCTCGACGGCAGTGCGCCGCCGGGCCGGGACGGACACGCGGTGATTGCGGGGCACCGCGACACCCACTTCCGCTTCCTCCAGCATCTGCAGCCCGGGGATGCCGTCGAGGTGGAACGTCCCGACGGCCGTCGTCTGCGTTACCAGGTCGAGGCCGGCCAGGTGATCGACTCGCGCGCGGCTCGTCTCGCGCCGGCGGTGGGCCCGCCGGCCCTCACGTTGATCACGTGCTATCCATTCAATTCCTTCGATCTCGGTGGCCCGCTCCGCTATCTGGTCTTCGCCCGGGCCTTCCCTGGCCAGAATCAGAGCGCGTTAACCGAAGATTTCTAACCTTTGGTCTAGGATCTCTGGACAAGGTCTTGGCCTCCCTTTGCCAGTCGAGAAGTCATCGCGATGTCGGTTCTGATCGCCTTCGAAGTCCAGGTTTTCGAGCACGAGCAGTGGCAGATCGAGGCCATACATCCCGACCGGGACGAGGCTCTGATCGAGGCTCGACGCATCGAAGAAGGGGTGCGCCCGCGCGAGACCCGGGTGGTCGAGGAGATCTTTGACCAGGACAGCGGACGCACCAAGAGCACGGTGATCTACACCACGTCGGCTTTGCGGGAAGATCGCAAGAGGTCGAAGCTGCAGGCCGATCGCATCCGCGGACGCGCGCTCCGCGAGGTTAAAGGCCGGTAAGCCACGACCCGCTGCGACCTGGAACCACGCAGCGCTTCAGCTTTCGGCCGGCACAGCGCATACGGCTGATAATTTAATCAAAATCAATGGATTGCTTGTTGGTCGCCGGGACCGGCCCCGGTTACCGGCGCGCGCTGCCGAGCGCGCTGCGCCGGCGCGAATCGGCCGTTGAGCTTTCGTCGGTTCGGTGTAGGCTGGCGCTCTGCGTCGTCCGCCACAGGGGAGAGGGACCATGGGCCGGATCGTCGTCAGCCTTCTGGTCGGCTGCGTGCTCGGCGGTTTCGTCGGTTTCGCGGCGGGCATCTTCATCTTCCCCTACATCTTCCTCGCGGACATGGTGGCCGAGGAGCGTCTGGACAACGCTGAGACAAGGACGGTGTTGGCGACCGGCGCCTTCATACACGCCAATCCCAACGACCCGGTGCATTACGGCAGCGGCAAGGTCACGCTGTTTCAGGACGCGGTCTTCCTTGACGAGGATTTTGAGGTGGGCCCCGGCCCCAAGTACCACGTCTATCTCGTGCCCCTGGATGACGTGACGCCGGATACCGATGTCGAGGCTTCGGCTTTCGTGGACCTGGGCCGCCTGCGGGCCTTCAAGGGAAGCCAGGTCTTCAGGATTCCCGAGACGGTCGATCCCGCGGGCTACGCCTCCGTGGTGATCTGGTGCGAGCAGTTCGGTGTGCTGATCTCGCCCGCCCGGTTGGTCTTCCAGAAGTCCGGCTGACGCCGCAAGATTCGGGTGGATCTTCCGGGCGGACACCGGGACCATGGACCCGACGGAGGGCTTCCATGGCATCATCACAGGATTTGCAGTCCCGATCCGAGGTGGCCGCCGAGGACGCCGGCGTGGAACGACGGCTCGCCCGGCGCGCCTGGGGCGCGGTCGAAGCAGGCTTGGACGGGCGCGGCTACGCGCTTCTGGAACGGCTTCTCGAGCCTCGCGAATGCCGGGAACTGGGCGCGCTCTTCACGCAGGACGAGGGCTTCCGCAGCACCGTCCAGATGGCGCGTCACGCCTACGGCGAGGGCGTCTACCGCTATTTCGACTACCCGCTGCCGCCGCTGGTCGAGGGGCTGCGCCAGGAACTCTATCGCCGACTGACGCCCCTGGCCAACAGCTGGGCCGAGCGCCTCCGCCTCGACCTCAGCTATCCGCCGGAGCTCGCTGATTTTCTCACCGCATGCCGTGGCGCCGGCCAGACGCGCGCGACCCCCCTCCTGCTCCGCTACGAGGCGGAAGGCCATAATTGCCTGCATCAGGACCGCTATGGCGCGCTCGCCTTTCCCTTCCAGGTAGCTGTCCTGCTCAGCGCGCCGGGGGTCGATTTCACGGGCGGTGAATTCCTCCTGGTCGAGCAGCGGGCGCGCCGCCAGTCCCGGGCCGAGGTCGTGTCCCTTAAACAGGGAGACGCCGTGATCTTCGCCGGCCAGCTGCGCCCGGTGCCGAGCGCCCGGGGCTTCTCCCGCGCGCAGCTGCGCCACGGCGTGAGCCGCGTCACCGAGGGTGAGAGAACCACGCTGGGCATCATTTTCCACGACGCGCAGTAAGCCGGCTGAAACCAGAGCGGATCGCTTTGCGTCGGTTCCTTGCCCTGGTGCCGGCGAAACCGAATGCCTGGATCAAGAGGTTAACAATTCCCTGCTAGAGTGCTTGGCATTTCCCGCTCGTCGCTTTCGCAAAGAAGGTGATTCATGCCGCTCGCCATATCGCTCTGCCTCGATCCCGCGTCGGCCGGCCGGATTACTGAACTATGGCGCAGCCTCTCAGCCGACGGGCTTGCCGGGCTCGACAACGGAGCGCCCTACCGGCCGCACATCACCCTCGGGCTCTACGATGCTCTCGACGTGGCCGCCGCCAAGCAGCGGCTCGAGCGCTTCGTCGCCGGCAAGCCCACGATGGTGGCGGGTTTCTCGGGCCTGGGCGTGTTTCCCGGCGACAGCAACATTCTCTGGGCCATGCCCGACCCGGACCTGCGTCTGCTCGGCTTCCACGCCGAGCTGCACGACGCCTTGGGGGTGGAAACCCACCCGCACTATCGGGTCGGCAAGTGGGTGCCCCACTGCACCCTGGCCGCCAACCTCGACCACGAGACGCTGATGCGCGCCTTGACCACGCTCGTGCCGCGGTGGAAGCCGTTCCTCGGATGGTTCGACCGCATCGACCTTGTCCGTTTCGACCCGGTCGAGGTGCTCTGGCGCTTCGAGCTGGCCGCCGCCAACGATCCGGATCTCGACTAGCCGGCCTTGTGGCGCTCGATCGCGGCCACGAAACGTTCGAAGAGATAGTGGCTGTCCTGCGGGCCGGGCGAGGCCTCCGGGTGATACTGCACCGAGAAGACCGGGCGGTCCTTGAGCCGGAGGCCCTCGTTGCTGCCGTCGAAGAGAGAACGGTGGGTCGCTTCGGTGCCCTCCGGCAGGGACTCTTCGACGACGACGAAGCCGTGGTTCTGGCTGGTGATCTCGACCTTGCCGGTCGCCAAGTCCTTGACCGGGTGGTTGGCGCCCCGGTGGCCGAGATGCATCTTCTCGGTGCGCGCGCCGAGCGCCAGGGCCAGGATCTGATGGCCTAGGCAGATGCCGAACATCGGCAGTCCGCTCTCGATCAGCGCCTGCACGGTGGCGACGGCGTAGCGGCCGGTCGCCGCCGGGTCGCCCGGACCGTTGGACAGGAAGACCCCGTCGGGCGCCATCTCGAGGATTCGGTCGGCCGCACAGTCGGCCGGCACCACCGTGACCTTGCAGCCGAGCGAGGCGAGGCATCGCAGGATGTTTCGCTTCGCCCCGAAGTCGATCGCCACCACGTGGTGACGCGGGCTCTCGAGCCGGCCGTAGCCCCCGCTCGGAGACCAGGCGGTTTCCTGCCAGACGTAGCTCTGGGTGCAGGAGACCTCCTTCGCCAGGTCCATACCCTCGAGCCCGGCCCACCCGCGCGCCGCCTCGCCCATCGAGTCCAGGTTCAGCGCGCCTTCGGGATCGTGACCGATGCAGCCGCGGGGCGCCCCGCGGTCCCTGATCCGTCCGGTCAGGGCCCGCGTGTCGATGCCGCCCAGCCCGACCAGCCCGTGGGTCTTGAGGAAGGCATCGAGATGCTCGCTGGCACGCCAGTTTGACGGATCGGTGATGTCCAAGCGCAGCACCAGCCCGCGCGCGAAGGGCGTGGTCGTCTCCATGTCCTCCCTGTTGGCGCCTACATTGCCGACATGGGGGAAGGTGAAGGTGATGATCTGTCCGGCGTAGGACGGATCGGTCAGGATCT
>JASJEC010000079.1 GCA_030064845.1 Kiloniellales bacterium | reverse complement strand
GTCCAGACGGACGGCCCGGCCGACCTGTCATCGATGCGCGCGGACCTGGGCGGACTCGGCCTGGGCGAGGTGACCCTGCAGACCTTCGGCGAAGACGATGACGTCCTGATCAATATCGAGCGCCAGGAGGGTGACGAGAAGGCCCAGATCGCCGCCATCGAAAGGGTGAAGGAGGCGCTGGGCGACCGGGTCGTGGAGTATCGCCGCACGGAGTTCGTCGGCCCCAAGGTCGGCAGCGAGCTCAAGCGCGCGGGCGTCCTGGCCACGGTCTTGTCGCTGCTCGGGATCGCGCTCTACATCTGGTTTCGCTTCGAGTGGCAGTTCAGCCTGGCCGCCCTGGTCGCGCTGGCCCACGACGTGGTGACGACCATCGGCTTCTACGCCTTGACCGGCGTCGAGTTCAACCTGGCCACTCTGGCGGCCGTGCTGACCATCGCCGGCTACTCGATCAACGACACGGTGGTGCTGTTCGACCGGGTGCGCGAGACCATGCGCAAGTACAAGAAGCTGGATACCGACGCGCTGTTCAACATGGCGATCAACCGGACCCTGTCGCGCACGCTCTTGACCAGTTTCACCACGCTGCTGGCGCTCTTCTCTCTCTATCTCTTCGGCGGCCAGGTGATCCAGGGCTTCACTCTCGGTCTGATCTGGGGGGTGGCCATCGGTACCTATTCCTCGATCGGGCTGGCCGTGCCCTTGCTGAAGCGCATGAAGGTGCGCGAGCTGCCGGACTCGGGTGAGCCGGGAGAGGCCGAGGTCGCCTCCAAGGCCTGATCGGGGCCCTGAAGAGGAAGAAGATCGGTTGGAAGTCACCTCCCTCATTCCCACGGGCGGGCAGATCGTCGAGGCCTACGGCGGGGGCGGCTTTCGGGTCGGCGGCGAGGCGCTGACCGGCTCGATCCTGGTGCGGCCGGAGCGTCAGCCTCTGGCTTGGCCGGTACGGCGCATCGAGGAGATCACACTTGCCGGGTTGACGGCGCTCTGGGCCGGGGAGAACCCTCCCGAGGTGCTCCTGCTCGGCTGCGGGCCGAGGATGGCGATGCCGCCTGGCGGGCTCAGGCGAGAGCTCCGCGAGGCCGGTCCCGTATTGGAGCCGATGGACACGGGCGCCGCCTGCCGGACCTACAACGTCCTCCTGGCGGAGGGACGCGACGTCGCCGCGGCGCTGATCGCGATCGACTGAGCGGAATTCCGGAAAAACGAAAGGGGGGCCCTTGAGGCCCCCCTGTTGCCGAGTTCTCTCGGAGCGGCCTCAATAGAGGTTTTGGGCCGAGACCATGGCGAAGAGCATGGGCACCGAGAGCAGCGTGTTGGTGCGCGAGAACAGCATGGCGGTGCGGGCCGACTTCGCTTTGGTGTCGGCGTCGGCCTCGACGATGCCGAGCGCCTTCTTCTGGTTCGGCCAGATCACGAACCACACGTTGATAAACATGATAGTGCCGAGCCACATGCCGATGCCGATCATGGTGTTCTTCGGCACGGCGAAGCCTTCCGAGGCGCCGATCGTGATCGCGTCGACCAGATAACCGTTTAGGTGGGCCAGGATCAGCCCGGTGATGATGGTCGCCATGGCGCCCCAGCGGAACCACCAGAGGGCGGCCGGCGCGATCACCTTGCCGATCGCCGGCTTCTGCTCGTCGGGGATTTTCGGCATGTTGGGGATCTGGACGAAGTTGAAGTACCACAACAGCCCGATCCACATCACGCCGCTCAGGACGTGCAGCCAGCGGAAGAAGAACGCTGCGAAAGCGGGGTGCGAATAGCCCTGCACGGCGTAGTAGAGGATGAAGAGCACGAGCGCCAGAACGAAACCGGCGGTCACCGTGTTCCTGAGGTTCGTAAGGATGGCAGCCATTGGATGTCCGACCTCTTCCCTAAGGGTCACCCGACCCCATGTGTTATGGAGAAGGGGTCGCGCCGGTCGGCGGGACCCCTGAAGCGTATCCCTCAGCCGGTGAAGTATGGAACAGCGCCGAACGCCTTGCCAAGCCTCATCCCCGGCCTCCCCGGATCGCCTCTCTTGACCAGCCGTTTAGACCCTATGGCGGTGTAACACAACACTCATGGCCGCCGCCGATCCGCTTTCCTACTGCGCCCGCGAGGTCAGGCGCCACGACCGCGACCGCTACCTGGCGAGCCTGCTGGCGTCCGCGGAGCGGCGCGAGGACCTCTTCGCGCTCTACGCCTTCAACCTCGAGGTCGCCAAGACCGCCGAGGTGGTCAGCGAGGCGCCGCTGGGGCTGATCCGCTTCCAGTGGTGGCGCGAAAGCCTGGACGAGATCTACGACGGTAGGCCGCGGCGACACGCCGTGGTCGAGCCGCTGCACCGGGCCGTGACCCGGCACGGGCTGACCCGCGGGCGCTTCGACGCTCTCATCGACGCCCGGGAAGGCGATCTCGACCCCGATCCGCCGGCAGATCTTCCCGAGCTGGAGGCCTACGTCGATGCGACCTCGGCCAATCTCTCTCTGCTCGCGCTCGAGATCCTGGGCCAGAGCAGCGACGCGGCTCAGGAGGCGGGGCGGGCCGTGGGTCTCGCCTGGGGGCTGCTCGGCCTTCTGCGCGCCGTGCCTTTCCACGCCCGGCAGAAGCGGCTCTACCTGCCGCGCGATCAGATCGCGGCCCAGGGCCTGGCGCTGGGCGAGCTTTTCGAGCTGCAATCCTCGCCGGCGCTGCGCGCCATCGTCGAGGGATTGGCGAGGCGCGCGGCGAGCCATCTCGACCGGGCCCGGGCGCTCCGCGGCGAGCTTCCGCGCGCCGCCTTTCCCGCGCTCGGCCTCGCGACCCTAGCCCGGCGCCAGCTCGCGCTCCTGGCGCGGAGCGGTCACGACCCCTTCGATCCCCGGCTGGGCGCGGAATCCCCGGGGGATATCTGGCGGCTCACCTTCGGCTGGCTGCGCGGCGTCTACTGAAGAGGCGCTACTCGGCGGCCGCGCTGGTGCCGGACTGCCAGGCGCCCAGGTCCGCCAGGGCCCGCGCGGCCATGGCGGGCTTGCGGGCCTTCTTGGGCAGCCGCTTGCCGCCGATCCGCTCCAGGGGCGGGAAGAGCCCGAAATTGACGTTCATGGGCTGGAAGGTCGCGGCTTCGGCGCCGCCGGTGATGTGGTTGAGCAGCGCCCCGTGGGCCGTGGTGACCGGCGGCGGCGCCTGGACCAGGCCGAGCCGCTCGGCGGCGGCGAAGCGGCCGGCCAGGAGGCCCATCGCGGCCGACTCCACATAGCCTTCGACGCCGGTGATCTGACCGGCGAAGCGCAGGCGCGGCTCCGCCTTCAGGCGCAGCTCGCCGTCGAGCAGGCTGGGCGAATTGAGGAAGGTGTTGCGGTGCAGCCCGCCGAGGCGGGCGAACTCGGCCTGCTCCAGGCCTGGGATCGTGCGGAAGATGCGCGCCTGCTCGCCGTACTTCAGCTTGGTCTGGAAGCCGACCATGTTGTAGAGCGTGCCCAGCGCGTTGTCCTGGCGCAGCTGGACCACGGCGTGGGGCGGCCGGTCGCTGTTGGGGTCGGTCAGGCCGACCGGCTTCATGGGGCCGAAGCGCAGCGTCTCGATCCCCCGTTCGGCCATGATCTCGATCGGCAGGCAGCCCTCGAAGTAGGGCGTGTCCTTCTCCCAGTCCTTGAACTCGGTCATGCCGCCGGACAGCAAGGCCTGGATGAAGGCCTCGTACTGGTCACGGTCCAGGGGGCAGTTGATGTAGTCCGCGCCGCTGCCCTCGGTCCCGGGGCTGACCTTGTCGTAGCGCGACTGGAACCAGGCCTTGGAGAAGTCGATCGAGTCCTTGTAGACGATCGGCGCGATGGCGTCGAAGAAGGCGAGGTACTCCTGGCCGGTCTTCTCGGCGACCGCCGCGCTGAGCGCCGGCGAGGTCAGCGGCCCGGTGGCGATGATCACGGAGTCCCAGTCGGCCGGCGGCAGCCCGTCGACCTCCTCGCGGCGCAGGGTGATCAGGGGCTCCTGCTCCAGCTGTGCCGTGACGGCCTCTGAAAAGCCTTCCCGGTCGACCGCCATGGCGCCGCCCGCGGGCACCCGGTGCCGGTCGCCCGCGCCCATGATCAGCGATCCGAGGCGGCGCATCTCCTCGTGCAGCAGGCCGACCGCGTTGTTCTCCGCGTCGTCGGAGCGGAAGGAGTTGGAGCAGACCAGCTCGGCCAGCCCGTCGGTCTGGTGCGCCTCGGTGCCGCGCGCGGGCCGCATCTCGTGCAGCACGACGGGCACACCCGCGCGGGCGATCTGCCAGGCGGCCTCGCTGCCGGCCAGGCCGCCGCCAACCACGTGGATGGGAGAGGGCTTCGTCATGGCCCTGATATAGCCAAGCCGCGCCTAGGTTGCCAGGACCCAGAGGCTTGCCCGGGCTGCTGATAGTGTTGCCGGTCGGCACCATCACCCTTCGACAAGCTCAGGGTGAGGGCGGTATGTTTCCGGAAATTCCCCTCATCCTGAGCCTGTCGAAGGATGACGGTGATCAAGAGTTCCATTCTTTGTAGCCAAGGCGTCATGACTCGCGACGACACCATCGACATCGCCGGCACGGCGTTCCCGGTCTGGCCCGAGGGCCAGCAGATCTCCGCATTCGACGAGGAGCGCACGGTGCTGCGCACCCGCTTCGAGGACGCGGCGTCCTACCATCCGGCGCTGACCGCCAAGGTGCTGGCGCTGGCCGAGAAGGCCGAGGCCGCGGGCCAGCGCTCGCGCTCGCTGGGCGGCACCAAGATCTACGCCATGCACGAGTGGGACTCGCCCGAGGCCGACCTGGTCGAGGCTCGGGCGGCGGCCTTCTTCCGCCGGGCCATGGGAGCGCCCGAGGCCTATATCGACATCGGCTGGACCAACCTCTACCGGCGCGGCGAGTACGTCCTGCCGCACAGCCACATCCGGGCGCTGGCCGGGGTGGTCTACATGCTGGAATCCGGCGACCGCGACCCGGCGGACGAGGACGCGGGCCTCTTCACCATCGTCGACCCGCGCTACGGCCCCTGCTGCGAGGTCGAGCGGGGGCGCATGACCAACCCGGTCCGCCTCGACCTGCAGCCGGGCACCATGATCATCTTCCCGGGCCAGCTCGTGCACTGCGTCAATCCCTACGGCGGCGAGCGGCCGCGCATCACGCTCTCATGGAACATCAACCGCGAGCCCTTGCCCGGCTCCATGCTCGACAGCGCGCGCAGCCAGCAGAGACCCTAGCCCACCAGGGAATGATGCCCTAACCTCGGCAGCCGAGTAGGCGAGGGAGAGCGGGCGGCATGAAAAACCTTACAATCGACGGCAAGCGGCTGTGGGACAGCCTCATGGAGATGGCCCGGATCGGGGCGACCGAGAAGGGCGGGGTCTGCCGCCTGGCGTTGACCGACCTGGACCGGGAGGGCCGCGAGCTCTTCGTCCGCTGGGCGGAAGAGGCGGGCTGCACCACCGGCTTCGATGCCATGGGCAACCTCTTCGCCCGACGGCCCGGGCGCAATCCGGACAAGGCCCCGGTCATGACCGGCAGCCACCTGGACAGCCAGCCGACCGGCGGCAAGTTCGACGGCGCCTACGGCGTCCTGGCCGGCCTCGAGGTGCTGCGCAGCCTGAACGACCACGGCATCGAGACCGAGGCGCCGGTCGAGGTCGTGGTCTGGACCAACGAGGAGGGCAGCCGCTTCGCCCCGGCCATGATCGGCTCGGGCGCCTTCGCCGGGGTCTTCGACCTGGACTACGCCCAGGGCCGCGCCGACGCCGATGGGACGACCATCGGCGCCGAGCTGGAGCGCATTGGCTACAAAGGCGAGGGCTGCGGCGACCGTCCGGTCGGTGCCTACTTCGAGGCCCACATCGAGCAGGGGCCGATCCTGGAGGCCGAGGAGAAGACCATCGGCGTGGTCACCGGCGCCCAGGGCCAGCGCTGGTACGAGGTCACCCTGACCGGGCAGGAGGCCCACGCCGGCCCTACGCCCATGGCCAGGCGCAAGGACGCCCTTGTGGGGGCCAGCCGACTGGTCCAGGCGATCAACCAGCTCGGCCACGAGTTCCAGCCCGACGCCTGCACCACGGTCGGCATGCTGCAGGTCCACCCCAACAGCCGGAACGTCATCCCGGGCTCGGTCTGGCTGACCGTCGACCTGCGCCATCCCGACGACGGGCGTCTCGCCGAGATGGACCGGGCCTTCCGGCAGGCGGCCGAGGCGGCCGCCGAGGCGGGCGGCCTGGACCTGGAGATCGAGGAGATCTGGCACTTCGGCGCCACGCCCTTCGACGTCGACTGCGTCTCCGCGGTGCGCGCCGGTGCCGAGCGCTACGGCCACAGCCACCGGGACATCGTCAGCGGCGCCGGCCACGACGCGGTCTACATGGCGCGGGTCGCGCCGACGGGCATGATCTTCGTGCCCTGCGAGGACGGCATCAGCCATAACGAGATCGAGAACGCCACGCCGGAACACCTGACCGCCGGTTGCGAGGTGCTGATGCACGCCATCGTGGAGACCGCCGGCGGGCGCTAGAAGGGAACGCGGCTACCAAAGACGTCCCGCGACTGCAACCATCACCCTTCGACAAGAGTGCGTAGCACTCGCGCTTCGCGCGGGTGAGGGGTGGAAGGGAGGTGGTTGGTGGGAGCTGATTGAGGGCGCCATCTTCCGAGAATTGGGCCCTCATCCGCGCGAAGCGCCGGGCTGCGCCCCTTGTCGAAGGTTGACCTTGGTCAAGCGCTCCGACCGTTCTCCGTCACGCCACCGTGAAGGCCTCGCGTTCGCCTTCGATACCCTTGAGCGGGAAGTGGCCGAGCGAGCGGATCGGCCGGCCGGCGTTGGCGGCGATCTTCTCGTCGAAGACGATCGGCACCTCGAGGTCGTAGGTCAGGCCCTCGAGTCGTGAGGCGAGATTGACCGCCGGGCCGATCACGGTGAAGTCGAGCCGGGACTGGTCGCCGATGTTGCCGTACATGACGTCGCCCCGGGCCAGCGCGATGCCGCAGCGGAGCGCCTCCTCGCCGTCGGCCGTCCGCTTCTCGTTGAGCCGGGCGAGGCTCTCCAGCGCGCCCGAGGCGGCGCTGAGAGCGGCGGAGCAGGCCGCGCAGCGGCCGTCGTCGGTCAGGCCGGAGAGCGGGAAGACGGCCAGCACGGCGTCGCCGATGAACTTCATGATCTCGCCGCCCTCGGCCTTCACCGGGGCGGTGATCGCCTCGAAGTACTCGTTCAGCATGCCGATGACCTGGTCGATCGGCAGGGTCTCGGAGTAGGGCGTGAAGCTGCGCATGTCGCAGTACCAGAGGACGGCGTTGATGATCTCGCCGTCGCCGCGCTTGACCGCGCCGGCCAGGACCTTCTCGCCGGTGCTGGGGCCGAGGTAGGTCTGCAGCAGCGTCGTCGCCGTGCGCCGCATGTGGTTCAGCTCCATGACCGAGCCGAAGGCCGGCAGGGCGCCGTCGATCATGGCGATGTCCAGGTCGCTGAAGCCGTCGCTGTGCTTGGTGCTGAAGCCGATCGCGTTCATCCGCCCGACCGAGAAGGGCATGGAGCACATGTAGTAGTCGGTGTAGCCCTCGGCCTTGAGTTCCTGGAGGATGGGAAAATCCATCACGCAGTCCCCGTCGGCCAGGCGGCGGCGGATCGGCGCGCCGCCCTCGTAGATGTACCGGATCGGGCTCTCGAGATAGAAGGGGCTGGTCTCGACGCCGTGCTCGCGGCCCATCTCCAGGGCGCCGCCGGCGTCGGCCCGCCAGTGCAGCGAGCGCGCCAGCAGCTGGGGGTGGAGCTGGCGCATGTGAATCGTCGAGCGCTCGAGCCTGATGCCGAGCGCCGTCAGGTGCCGGCAGAACTCGTCGAACAGGATCGTGCTGCGGACCTTGCGCGTGCGGCCCTCGAGCAGGCTCTCGATCACCGACGCGACGCGGACGCGGGCCTCGGTCTGCAGATCCGGGGCGGGCGCTTGCGCTGCGGGACGCGGTTCCATGGAGCTATATGTGAGGCCGCGCCGCCCGGCTGCAAGGCGCGGGCGGCACGCGTCGCCGATTTCCCGCCGTCAGGCGGAGATGCGCGGGCGCGCCGGCACCAGGTCCAGCTGCGGCGCGAGGAAGCTGCCGGTGTGGCTCTCGGGCGCTGCGGCGACCTGCTCCGGCGTTCCGCTGGCCACCACCCGGCCGCCCTTGTCGCCGCCGTCCGGACCCAGGTCGATGATCCAGTCGGCGGTCTTGATGACTTCCAGGTTGTGCTCGATCACCACCACGGTGTTGCCCTGGTCGACCAGGGTGTGCAGCACCTCGAGCAGCTTGCGCACGTCCTCGAAGTGCAGCCCCGTGGTCGGCTCGTCGAGGATGTAGAGCGTCCGCCCGGTGGCCCGGCGCGACAGCTCCTTGGACAGCTTGACCCGCTGCGCCTCGCCGCCCGACAGCGTGGTCGCCTGCTGCCCCACGTGGATATAGCCGAGGCCGACCTTCTGAAGCGTCTCGAGCTTCTGGCGGATCGCCGGCACGGCGGAGAAGAACTGCGCGCCTTCCTCCACCGTCATCTCAAGCACGTCGGCGATCGACTTGCCCTTGAACAGGATCTCCAGGGTCTCGCGGTTGTAGCGCTGGCCCTTGCAGACGTCGCACTGCACGTAGACGTCGGGCAGGAAGTGCATCTCGATCTTGATCACGCCGTCGCCCTGGCAGGCCTCGCAGCGCCCGCCCTTGACGTTGAACGAGAAGCGGCCGGGCTTGTAGCCGCGGGCGCCGGCCTCGGGCAGCCCGGCGAACCAGTCCCGGATCGGCGTGAAGGCCCCGGTGTAGGTCGCCGGGTTGGAGCGCGGCGTGCGCCCGATCGGCGACTGGTCGATGTCGATCACCTTGTCGAGGAACTCGAGGCCCTCGATGCGGTCGTAGGGGGCGGGGTGATGGCGCGCGCTGTGGAGGCGGCGGGCCAGCGCCTTGTAGAGCGTCTCGATCACCAGGGTCGACTTGCCCGAGCCCGAGACGCCGGTCACGCAGGTGAAGGTGCCCAGCGGGATCGAGGCTTCAACGTCTTGCAGGTTGTGGCCGCGCGCGCCGGTGATGGTGATCGCCTGCTTGCGGTGCCCCTTGCGCCGGCTCCGCGGCACCTCGATGCGGCGGACGCCGGTCAGGTACTGCGCGGTCAGGCCCTCGCCGGCCTGCAGCACCGCCGCGGGCGGGCCTTCGGCGACGATCTCGCCGCCGTGGATGCCGGCGCCCGGGCCCATGTCGACCAGGTAGTCGGCGGCCCGGATCGCCTCCTCGTCGTGCTCGACCACCAGCACCGTGTTGCCGAGGTCGCGCAGGCGCTTCAGGGTCTCGAGCAGCCGGGCGTTGTCGCGCTGATGCAGGCCGATCGAGGGCTCGTCCAGCACGTAGAGCACGCCGGTCAGGCCCGAGCCGATCTGCGAGGCGAGGCGGATGCGCTGGCTCTCGCCGCCGGACAGCGTGGCCGACGCTCGGCTGAGGGTCAGGTAGTCGAGCCCGACGTCGCGCAGGAAGCGCAGCCGCTCGTTGATCTCCTTGAGGATGCGCAGGGCGATTTCCCGGGCCTTGGGCGTCAGCTGCGCCTCGAGACTGTCGAACCAGTCGCAGGCCTCGGCGACGGAGAGCGCGGCCACCTCGCCGACGTGCTTGTCCCCGACCCGCACCACCAGCGCCTCGGGCTTGAGGCGATGACCGCCGCAGGCCTCGCAGGGCTTATTGGCCTGATAGCGGCCGAGCTCCTCGCGCACCCAGTCGCTGTCGGTCTCGCGCCAGCGGCGCTCCATGTTGGGAATCACGCCCTCGAAGGGCTTGGTGGTCTCGTAGGCGCGCAGCCCGTCGTCGTAGCGCATGGTGATGGCTTCGCCGCCGGAACCGAAGAGGATCGCGTCGCGCACGCCGGGGTCGAGCTCCTCCCAGTCGTCATGGGTCGAGACGCCGTAGTGCCGCGCCAGGCTGTCCAGGGTCTGGGCGTAGTAGGGCGAGGTCGAGCGCGACCAGGGAGCGATTGCGCCGTCGTGCAGCGACTTGCCGATGTCCGGCACCACCAGTTCGGGGTCGATGTAGAGCGTCGTCCCCAGGCCGTCGCAGGCGGGGCAGGCCCCGAAGGGATTGTTGAAGGAGAACAGGCGGGGCTCGATCTCGTCGATCGTGAAGCCGGAGACCGGGCAGGCGAAGCGCGCCGAGTAGCTGCTGCGTTCGCCGCTGTCGGGATCCTCGCCGAAGGCCAGTCCGTCGGCCAGGGCGAGCGCCGTCTCGAAGCTGTCGGCCAGCCGCGATTCCAAGTCCGGGCGCACCACCAGGCGGTCGACCACGACCTCGATGTCGTGCTTGCGCTTCTTGTCGAGCGCCGGAACCTCGTCGATCTCGTAGAGCGTGCCGTCGACCTTGACCCGCTGGAAGCCGCGCTTCTGGAGCTGCTGCAGCTCCTTGCGGTACTCGCCCTTGCGGCCCCGGACCACCGGCGCCAGGAGGTAGAGTCGCGTGCCTTCGGGCAGCGCCATGACCCGGTCGACCATCTGGCTGACGGTCTGGCTCTCGATCGGCAAGCCCGTCGCCGGCGAGTAGGGGATGCCGACCCGGGCGAACAGAAGCCGCAGATAGTCGTAGATCTCGGTCACCGTGCCGACGGTCGAGCGCGGGTTCTTCGAGGTGGTCTTCTGCTCGATCGAGATCGCCGGCGACAACCCGTCGATCGAATCGACGTCGGGCTTCTGCATCAGCTCGAGGAACTGGCGCGCGTAGGCCGAGAGCGACTCGACATAGCGGCGCTGCCCCTCGGCGTAGATCGTGTCGAAGGCCAGCGAGGACTTGCCCGAACCCGAAAGGCCGGTAATTACCACGAGTCGATTGCGCGGCAGCGTGACTTCCAGGTTCTTGAGATTGTGCTCCCGCGCGCCACGGACGACGATTGCACTATTTGAATTTGATTCCATGACGTTGCAAAGACTGTCTAAGATTTCACGCAAATCGTGCGCAGGGGGCCGACGCAAATATGAGCGATCGGACGGGGAATTGCGACCCTCAGATGGCACAAACGTCACGCTTGACAAAGGTTACGCGCGAGGGCCTTTCTTGGACCGGTCGTGCCGGACAGGTCGTCAAATGCGCGCTGCCACGGGGGTTCACGAGATGAGGTTGGGTGCTTGTCGGGTAGCGTGAACAAGGTGATTCTGGTCGGCAACCTGGGCCGCGATCCGGAAATCCGAAGTCTTCAGGACGGCAACCGCGTTGCCAACCTCTCGGTTGCGACGTCGGAGACTTGGCGTGACCGGCAGAGCGGTGAACGACGCGAACGCACCGAGTGGCACCGCGTCGTGATCTTCAACGATCGCTTATTGGATGTTGCGGAAAAATACTTGCGAAAGGGGTCGAAGGTATACCTCGAAGGTCAACTGCAAACACGAAAATGGACCGGCCAGGACGGCCAAGAACGCTACACGACCGAGGTCGTGTTGCAGCGCTTCCGGGGCGAGTTGACCATGCTCGACTCCCGCGGCGGCGGGGCAACTGAATTCGGCGGCGAGCGGAGTGACCTTGACGCCGGAGGAACTGGTGGCGGGTACCAAGGTGGCGAACGAGGAAGCGCCGGTGGGGACCTGGACGACGAAATCCCGTTTTAGAAGAGACTTGGCATTTCGCGGAAAGGCCGGGGTGCAAGTCCGGAGATGAGGCGAGAGGGGCCGTCGGGGCCCGGCGTCGCTCCGGTTAGGATCGAACCGACACAGCTATCTGATGAGGTAACAAGACCATGTCGAAAGCCGATATCGTAAACCACATCGCCGACAAGGCCGGGATCAGCAAGGCGAGCGCCGCCGACGCGCTCGACGCCACGATCGAAGCGATCGAGTCGGGCCTGGCCGCGGCCAAGCAGAACGAGGGCGTCCGTGTCCCCGGTCTCGGCACCTTCACGGTCAAGCATCGGGCGGCGCGCACCGGGCGCAACCCCCAGACCGGCGAGACCATTCAGATCTCCGCCAGCTACTCGGTAGGCTTCAAGGCGGCCAAGAACCTGAAAGACGCGGCCGCCAAGTAGGCCTTTCTCCTTACTCTCCCACGACAAGCATCAGGGCGGGCGCCGCCGGCCTTAGACCGGCCGGAACCTTCGGCGGCCGCCCTGATGTATCTCCGATCGAAAGCCCGTCGTCGCGCTGCCGTGCGTGCCGGCCAAGGGTTCTGTGCGGCTCATTTCAAGGGTCGGCAGAGGGTCCCGCGCGGCCCCTTCGGAAGCCGGCCGGCGGGCCGAGATTGTGTTGTTCGAGAGGGGTGAATCGGTTAAATTTCAGGCTATTGCTTCGCTGCTCGACGCCGGGCGTCAGGCGCCGCATCGGCGCGCCTGGTCCGGCCGCTCAGGGTCCCCCTGGACCCCGCCCTAGAGCAGATCCGGATTTGATGGAATCGCTACGGGCGATCCATCATCCCCGGTGAATCTGCTCTAAACCTAGGATCTAGAGCGGATCATGTTTGGATGACATCCACGTAGTGGTTCCATCCTAAACATGATCCGCTCTAGGAACCGCATCGGAATAGCCTCGGGCCCGCCCGCACCCGCCGCGCTTGTCAGGAACACGCCTTGACGGATACCACGCAACCGCCCTCCGACTCGGATATCACACCGGTCAACATCGAATCCGAGATGAAGCGGTCGTATCTCGATTACGCCATGAGCGTGATCGTGTCGCGCGCCCTGCCCGACGTGCGCGACGGCCTGAAGCCGGTGCACCGCCGGATCCTCTACACCATGAAGGAGGAGGGCTTCGACTGGAACCGCCCCTACCGCAAGTCGGCGCGGATCGGCGGCGAGGTCATGGGCAAGTACCACCCCCACGGCGACCAGGCGATCTACGACGCCATGGTGCGCCTGGCGCAGGATTTCTCCATGCGCCTGATGCTGGTCGACGGCCAGGGCAACTTTGGCTCGATGGACGGCGACCCGGCGGCGGCCCCGCGCTACACCGAGGCGCGCCTGGCCCGCGTGGCCAGCGAGGGCATGCTGGAGGACATCGACCGCGAAACGGTCGACTTCCAGCCGAACTATGACGACACGCTGCAGGAGCCCGTGGTCCTGCCGGCGCGGATCCCGAACCTTCTGGTCAACGGCGCCGGCGGCATCGCGGTCGGCATGGCGACCAACATCCCGCCGCACAACCTTGGCGAGGTGATCGACGCCTGCATCGCCTACATCCACGATCCGACCCTCTCGGTCGACGACCTGATCGAGATCGTGCCCGGGCCCGACTTCCCAACCGGGGGCATCATCCTGGGCCGCAACGCGATCCGCGAGGCCTATCACACCGGCCGCGGCTCGGTCGTCATGCGGGCGCGCACCCACTTCGAGGAGGCGCAGAAGGACCGCCAGGCCATCGTCGTCACCGAGATCCCCTACCAGGTCAACAAGGCGCGCATGGTCGAGCGGATCGCCGAGGTGGTGCGCGAGAAGCTGGTCGAGGGCGTGGTCGACCTGCGCGACGAGAGCGACCGCCACGGCCTGCGCGTGGTGATCGAGATCCGGCGCGACGCCGTCGCCGAGGTGATCCTCAACCAGCTGTTCCGCTACACGCCGCTGCAGACCACCTTCGGGGTCAACATGCTGGCCCTGGTCGGCGGCCGGCCGGAGCTGCTCGACCTGAAGCGGGTGATCGCCTGCTTCGTCGAGTTCCGCGAGGAGGTGATCGCGCGGCGCACGGCCTTCGAGCTGCGCAAGGCGCGCGAGCGCGCCCACATCCTGGTCGGCCTGGCGGTCGCGGTCGCCAACATCGACGAGGTCATCGCCCTGATCCGCGCCGCGCCCGACCCGGCCGCGGCCCGCGCCGCCCTGGTCGCGCGCAGCTGGCCGCCGGGCGACGTGGTGCCGCTGATCCGGTTGGTCGACGCGCCCGGCGGGCTGGCCGAGGACGGCGGCAGCTACCGCCTGTCCGACGCCCAGGCCCGGGCGATCCTCGACCTGCGCCTGCACCGCCTGACCGGGCTGGAGCGCGACAAGATCGCCGAGGAGCTCGACGCCCTGGCCGAGAGGATCAAGGGCTACCTCGAGATCCTGGAGTCGCGCGAGCGCCTGCTCGAGGTGCTCTCTTCCGAGCTCGAGGAGATCAAGGAGAAGTACGCCGACCCGCGGCGCACGGCGATCGAGGCGCTCGAGTTCGAGCCCGACATCGAGGCGCTGATCCAGCGCGAAGAGATGGTCGTGACCCTGTCCCACAAGGGCTACATCAAGCGGGTGCCGCTCTCGACCTACCGGGCGCAGCGGCGCGGCGGCAAGGGCCGGGCCGGCATGGCGACCCGCGACGAGGACTTCGTGCGCCAGGTCTTCGTGCGCGACACCCATACGCCGGTCCTGTTTTTCTCGTCGCGCGGCATGGCCTACAAGCTCAAGGTCTACAAGCTACCCCAGGGCAAGCCCCAGGCGCGCGGCAAGGCGCTGGTCAACCTGCTGCCGCTGCAGGACGGCGAGACCATCACGGCCCTGCTGCCGCTGCCCGAGGACGAGACGATCTGGGACACCATGGACGTCATGTTCGCGACCTCGCGGGGCACGGTGCGGCGCAACCGCCTGTCCGACTTCAAGCGGGTCCAGGCCAACGGCAAGATCGCCATGAAGCTGGAGGACGAGGACTCCTGGCTGGTCGGCGTCCGCCTGTGCGACGAGAACAACGACGTGCTGCTGGCCACCGCGCTCGGCAAGTGCATCCGCTTCCCGGTGACCGACATCCGGGTCTTCGCCGGGCGCCAGTCGGTCGGCGTGCGCGGCATCAAGCTCGGCCAGGAGGACGCGGTGATCTCCATGTCGATCCTGCGCCACAGCAAGGCGACCCCCGAGGAGCGCGAGGCCTATCTGCGCTACGCTGGCGCGCGGCGCCGGGCGGAGGGCGAGAACGGCGAGAACGGCCACGCCGAGGCGGCGGAGGTGGAGCTCAGCGCAGAACTCAGCCCTGGGCGCCTGGCCGAGATGGAGGAACGCGAGCAGTTCATCCTCTCGGTCGCCGACGACGGCCTGGGCAAGCGCACCTCGTCCTACGACTACCGGGTGTCCGGCCGGGGCGGGCAGGGCATCACCTCGATGGACCTGAGCCGGCGCCGGGGCAAGCCGGTCCCGCGGGTGGTCGCGGCCTTCCCGATCGCCGAGGAGGACGAGCTGGTGCTGGTGACTGACGGCGGCCAGCTGATCCGCTCGCCGGTCGACGACATCCGGATCGCCGGCCGGGCGACCCGCGGCGTCACCCTTTTCCGGGTCGGCGCCGACGAGCGCGTGGTCTCCGTGGCGCGCCTCGAGGACGTCGAGGACGAGAACGGCGAGAACGGAGAGGACGGAGAGAACGGGGAGGACGCCACCTAGTGTGATGGTTCCGAAGGTGGCACGTTGTTCGTGTCGAACTCGGAAGCTGAATCACACTACAATCATGGGGCGGCCTCGGGGGGAACTGCCCGGCCCAGGAGCGGGCCGGGCCAAGACGCAGGAGAAGCGTCCATGCGCCATCCGCTGATCGGGCTCTATCCGGGCACCTTCGATCCCATCACCAAGGGCCACCTGGACATCATCCAGCGCGCCACCAAGGTGGTCGACCGGCTGGTCATCGCGGTCGCCGGCAATCCCGGCAAGGGGCCGCTGTTCACCGCCGACGAGCGGGTCGAGATGGTGCGCGACGACGCGGCCGAGCTGCCGAACCCGAACGGGGCCGAGATCGAGGTCTGCGCCTTCGACTGCCTGCTGATGGACTTCGCCAACCAGGTCAAGGCCCGGGTCATCATCCGCGGTCTGCGCGCCGTCTCGGACTTCGAGTACGAGTTCCAGATGGCCTCGATGAACGCCCGGCTCAATCCCGAGGTCGAGACCATGTTCCTGACCGCCTCGGAGCGCCAGCAGTTCATCGCCTCGCGCTTCGTCAAGGAGATCGGCGCGCTCGGCGGCGACATCACCTCCTTCGTCAGCCCCCGGGTCGCCCAGCGCATGGCAGAGCGCTTCGCCGACCGGCGGCGCGAGGCGGGCGAGGGGTAGACGGGCGAGGAGCGGGGGCGCCGCAAGGCGCCGGTGCCCACGAAGGTTGACCGGCCCGGGACCCGCCACTATGTTCCAGCCGCCTGCCCGGCGGCCCGCATCACCGCATTTCGCCGCCGCCCTGGGGGCCCGTAGCTCAGTTGGTAGAGCACCTGACTTTTAATCAGGTTGTCGTAGGTTCGATCCCTACCGGGCTCACCAGATGCTTACGTGAGCAGCCATTGAGCATTTGGTCTCGGGGAAAACGCGAATTTTTTTGTGAATTTTATCACAGGCATCAAGAATTGTAAGTGATACTGTGAGGGCTTTCTGTGAACGATACGGAAAGACTCTTGATTTGACTAGAACGTTTACACCCAAAGTCTATAGAGAAAAAACGCATGTCGTCACAATAGTCTGCTGCAAATGGAAAAGCCAGAACTAGCACTATCTCTCTCAGGTGGCGGCCATAGAGCCACACTCTTCGCAGCCGGTGCTATGCTTGCACTAGTCGATCGTGGTTTAAACACGCGAGTTTGCCAAATTGCCTCGGTGTCTGGTGGTTCCATAACAAACGCTTTCGTAGCGCAGCGTTGTGACTACAGTAGGATGGAAGCAGGTGAACCGGGCAAGCCGGGGCAGTTTGATGAAATTGTGAAAAGTCTTGTGGGTCGTGTTGTGAGTCGTGGCATTATAGAAACCTGGATGCTGGTTTTGATCGCCGTCCTCCCATGCCTTCTTGTGGGTGCTGTCCTATTTGTGTTTAATGCCCATTGGGCTTGGTGGGTGCTACTCCCTCTCCTCTTGATTGTCCCATCTTGGTTGACTTTAGGAAAATTAGTCGAATTTCTTCTTGACCATCTGTACTTTCAAGATACGACCGTTACGCGTTCTAAGGTGAAGTGGCCGTGTATGAAGTCAATTGGTGCAAGAGAACTGGAGCATGTCTTTTGCACAACCGATCTGGTGCACGGGCAGCCCCTCTATGTATCGACACACAATGGAGGTTTGATCTGGCGTCGAACAAATGCCCATTCCCGTGCTGGTCGTCTGATGGTGGACCACCAGGATTGGAATGCTGAAGAACTACGGATAGCGGAGGCCGTCAGGGCTTCAGCTTCTTTTCCAGGTATTCCTCCAAAGCGCTTGTCTTTTGGTCGTGGTTCAAGGCTCACGCGCATAACAAAACGGTACACCTTTGGCGGTCGTGTGCGCCCAGAAGAAGATGATCCGCCTGCCTTACGGGCACAAAGTGTTGCTTTCCTTAGTGACGGAGGTTTGTGGAACAACTTGGGTACGCACGTTGTGCGCGAGGACCATTTTGTTAATTTCGGTTCTACAAAAGAACCTGATATATTGTGCATAAACGCAAGCGCAACGTTGCGTGCCTCTTCGTCAATTCCCTACCATATTCCAATTGTTGGGACTGTTTGGTCACTTCTGAAGTCTGCTCAGATTTTGAACATAAATACAGTACACCCGCGTGTTCAAAGCATGCGTGATGCTCAATACAGAAGAAAAGTCTATCTCAAAGCTCCGGGTGCTTTTGACCATTTGGATTTGATTGCAGACCTAGCGCCGGTATCAGTCAGCTTGTGTGACCGTGAACACTTAATCCTTCATCGGGATAAGATAACCCATATAGGTTCAACGATTGGATTTGTTGATCACGAAAGCTTTGACCAGCTTAAGAACCACGTGAACAAATCGGTTGGGGGTAATAACTGGGACGAAACACCAACGACTCTCGGGCGAATTGGAGCTGAAGTTGCTCTGCAGATTCTTGTCCGAGGATATTTCAATACTTTCATAGAATCTTTATTTTTGAAACCTTTCTCAAATTTGGATGACGTAGAGTATCTTTATTCGGCAGAAGATAGGATTCGGGGCATGGTGCCTGGTTTGGAGTCTAGTTAGAAAATTCAATCTGACGTTAGAATAAACTATCGTTGAATTTATTGGTAAAACAGTGTCAAGACAGTTAGATAAACGACTTTGGAGGTCATTGCCATAAACATCAGGACCTGCGAATAGTTTGAAAAGTGAAGATCATAGTGCAAGTTTCCCCAATCTAGTTTCCCACGTTCAGGTTTTGCCGGCCGACAAGCATCATTGTACGGTTTTGAGGGAGCTGTCGTAATTCTAGTCCTAGAAGTGCTAGACCTCAGTATCTCTGCGAGTTAGTCGCGGTGAAGTTTCGGAAACTCCCCAATCCAGTGCCCCGACCGCGATCAAGGGGATGCCCGAACCACACGAAATAGCCGTTCCCGATACATTGGAGTTCCGCCGCTGAACGGTCTGGTCGTTCGCCTGGTGCCGGTCATAGGCAATCCCACGGTTCGCATAGCCGAATATCGCTGGTTATGGTTCAGGACCTATCTCGGTATGAGCGGTGAGACGGTTAACCTGGGTTTGCTGGTTTAACGGTTGACCGGTTTCAGCGCCTACGCTGCCGAAGGCAGCCCGAGCAATGCGCGCGCCTCGCTGACGGTCGCCGGGCGGCGGTCGAAGCGGGCGCAGCGCTCGGCGGCCAGCTTCACCAAGGCGGCGTTCGACGGCGCCAGAGTTTCCCGGTCGAGACGGATGTTGTCTTCCAGCCCCGTACGCACGTGCCCGCCCAGTTCCGCCGACCATTCGACCAGGGTGATCTGATCCTTGCCGATCCCGGCCCCCGTCCAGGTCGCGTCCGGCGCCAGGCGTTTCAGCGTCTCGACGTAGAACTCAAGGGTCGGGCGGTCGACCGGCACGGCGTTCTTCACGCCCATGACGAACTGAACGTGCAAGGGCCCCTTGATCTTGCCTGCCTTCTCCAGCTTCACGGCGTTGAAGATCATGGAGAGGTCGAAGGCCTCGACCTCAGGCTTGACGCCGTGTTCCAGCATCTGGGCGGCCAGGCTGTCGATCAGGTCGGGGCTGTTGTCGTAGACCCGGGTCGGGAAGTTGCACGACCCGGTCGCGAGCGACGCCATGTCGGGCTTCAGCGAGATCATGCCGCCGCGCTCGGCGCCGACGCCGGACCGCCCGCCGGTCGAGAACTGAACGATCATGCCGGGGCAGTGCGCGTGCAGCCCCTCCAGGAGGCGGGCGAACTTCTCGGGATCCGACGTGGTCGAGCCGTCGTCGTTGCGGACGTGGCAGTGCGCCAGCGTCGCCCCGGTCTCGAAGGCCTCGTGGGTCGATTCGACCTGTTCCGAGACCGTGATCGGTACGGCCGGGTTGTTCTCCTTCTTCGGAACCGAGCCGGTGATGGCGACGGTGATCACGATGGGCGTGGTCATGCCGGATCCTCGTTCAAAGTTCTTCTGCCAGTGAAAGACCGATTATAGCGTCCGCCGGACGACTCCCCAAACCCGCGCTCAGCCGCTATCAAGGCAGGCTTGTTCCAACGCCATAACAGCCTCGATTCCTTGAGCCAGCACACGGGAGTTCCGCCGCCGAACCGCCTGGTCGATCGCCTGGGCCGGGTGCCGGTGGTCGGCAATCCGGCCTTTCGCATCGCCGACTATCGCCGGCTCTGGTTTGGGGCCGCCCTGAACCACCTCGGCATGAGCGGCGAGACGGTGATCCTGGGCCTGCTGGTCTACCGCCTGACCGAGTCCAGCGCCTGGGTCGGCATCAGCCTGGCGCTCTACTACCTGCCGCTCTTCGTATTCGGCCTGCTGTCCGGCGCCATCGCCGACTGGATGGACCGGCGGGCCCTGCTGCGCCGGGTGGAGCTGGCGATCGCGGGCAACCTCCTGGTTTTCGCGGTGCTCCTGGCCTCGGGGCTGGGGCACTTGTGGCTGGTGCTCGGGTTCACGCTGCTCGCCGGCAGCCTGCGCGCTCTGCACCAGCCGCTCCGGGCCAGCTACGCCTACGACATCGTCGGCGGCGCGCGCGTCGTGGCGGGCCTGGGGCTCTTGAGCCTGGGCGGGCGCTGCGGGCAGCTGGCGGGCGCCCTCCTGTCCGGCTGGGTGGTCGCGCAGGCCGGCGCGGCCGTCGCCGTTCTGGCCCTGGTCGTCACCCATGGACTGGCTTACGGCCTGTTCCGGCGCCTGGAGTCGGAGGGCCAGGCGGCCTCGACCCGGCGGGAACCCCTGCTCGCCACGATGCAAGCCTATCTCAAGGAGCTGCGGGGCAATCACGCGCTCACCACCCTGGTCCTGGTGACCGGGGCGGTCGAGGTCTTCGGCTTCTCCTTTACCACCGCCCTGCCGGAGCTGGCGACGGACCGCTTCGGCTGGGGCGCGGAGGGCCTCGGCCTCCTGCACGCCGCACGGGCCGCCGGCGGGATCGTCGCCAGCCTGGTCCTCTCGGCCTTCGGCGGCCGCGTCAGCCGGCGCGGCCTGGCCTATCTGGGCGTGATCTTCGCCTTCGGGTCCGCGCTCCTGCTGCTCGCCGCCGCCGGCCAGTTCCTGCTCGCCCTGGCGGCCATCCTGCTGGTCGCGGTCATGGCCGCGGCCTCGGACGTGCTGACCCAGTCCATGGTCCAGCTCAGCGTCGAGAACCACCTGCGGGGCCGCGCCATGGGCGCCTGGACCCTGGCGATCGGCTCGGCCCCCCTCGGCCACCTGGAGATGGGCGCGCTGGCCGTCGCCCTGGGCGTCGAAGGCGCCCTGGCCGCCAACGGCACGGCGCTCCTCGTTGTCGGGCTGTTCGCCGCCCTGGCCGCGCCGGGTCTGCGGCGGCTATAGATTTATGCTGGTGGCTGTCCAGAAAGCTGCGCGAAGCTGTTTATCGAGGAAGCAATGCCGAAAGCATGCGATCCCGCGTCGTGAGACCGTCAAACGACCCATCTTCGTTCAGGACCGCGACGTGATGACGGGAACCAACAGTCTGCCACACGGGGTCTCGCAAAACGTCTCGCAGTTTTGTGCTCGCCTCGAAATGGACGACAGCGGCTGGCCCGAAGAGAGAGCCGATTTGATCAAGTACCTGGCCCTTCGAGTGCTTCGAGTTGTTCAGAGCTTCCGTAAACTCCTCCAGCTCGCCGTCGGAGAGACCATCGAGGTCATCGATCTCGGTGAGTGCCATGAACCGACTCGCCGCATCCAGAACAACAACAAAGCGTAGCTGCTTTCCGAGAACACCCCCTAATTGCTGCAAATAGTCACGGATCATATCGCTCTCATACTGGTTGTCCTGCGCCATGCCGGCCGCCGCATAGAACCTCAATGCAAATTCGTCCGTTGTCGGGCCCATGCCTCGTAGAATGTCGAGTGCTTTTCGCAGATCTTCGTAGTTGCTTTTGTTGATTTGCAGATGTTCAGGCAGGGGAAGGCTGACCTGCTGCACAATCATCTCTGAATTCTGCGCGACGGATTGGGATAGAACGGCGGCGATCGCATTCAGCTTCGGCTGAATGGCCGAAATCAGGACCTTGTGATCACCTGACCGGAGGTTGGCGGCTACGACTTCGCCCATCGTCGCCTTCATGCCCTGACTCTTCAAAATCAGCTCGACTTGGCCCGAAACGACGCTCTCCACCCTGGTTGCAAGAGCCTTTTCGATCGGCTCCTGGACCGCAGTGCCAAGTTGGGCCGTGACGACTTCCTTTGCCTGGGTCTCGACCGAATGCGCGACGATGGCGTTGAGCTTCTCCCTCATGGCGCCATGGCTCGCAACGGCATTTTCCACATGGTCGCGCAGCGCATCCTGTGCCAAGCCTGTCAGGTTCAGGTTGTCGAGTTGCTGGGGAATCCATACGAGAAGCGCAAGCACAAAAGCGGCGGCGCTGGTACCGCCGACGGGCAGGCCACCCCAGCGAAGGAGTCCGCTTCGAACGGCGCTTTCGCAACGCTTTCGAATGAGCATAGTTGTGCTGGTGTTCAGCGGCTTTCGAATTGCGTCTGTGGAAGCAGGGGAGACCATGACGAAATCCCTTCAGTTCGAGACCGCTTTCTCGATCTCACGGAACAGAACTTCGCGGAACTCGGACGACTTCAGCTGAATGGATGTCGCGTTCGTGACTTGCTTCGTTCCATCGGGACTTGAGAAGTAGGTTGCGACGGCGCTCTTGAGATCCCTTTTTCCCTGAGCGTCTTGGAAGAAATTGGCAAGAGCTTCGTTCAGCTTCTTATCATCAAGTGCAAATTCGACTTTGTTCTTGATGAGGTCTTCGATATTGATTCTGCTGACCGCTGAATTGGCGACGTCTTCGACCGTTTGCTTCAAGCTCTTCTCGCCTCTGACCAACTCAATAACCTGTTCGCGGATCACCCGCCCGCCGCCTTCCTCGTCTCCCAGATAATCGGCGACCTGGGCTCGAAAACGCTGATTGACCTGCGGATCCTCCCTGACCAGCGATGTGACCTGCTGCGGCACATACCACAGACCTCCGAGCAGGATCACGACGACACCGGCCGCCAGCAAAGGAAGGAGAACTGTCTTTTGGAGTGTGCGTTTGACGTCGGCTTCGATCTCATTGCGTAGCGCCTCGAGGGTCGCCTCGTTCACATAGAGTTCGTCAGCCACGACGGGTGTGTCTTCTCTTGCCATAGCGATTCCAGCCTGCGGTGTTCCGAATCGAGATTTCCCAGAATGAATTTTTCCAGAATTTTGGTTGAACCTTGTTGATCTGTATCAATCAGGGATAACTCTCTTCCTGTTTCGCAGTTCGCTGGCGGTTGGCTGTCTTCCCCTGCTCCAACCTGTCCGGGCTGAACGCCGGCAACAGAGTGAACCTGGACAGGCCCCTGACGCCTGCTGGTTGTCGGTCTGATCGCCGCCCTGGCCGCGCCGGGTCTGCGGCGGCTGTAAAGGCCGACTCTGGCCTTTGCGTCCAAAGTAGTGACGGTAATTGCCGCGAGAAATCTCCGCGAATAATACATGTTAAAGGCGAATATAAGAAAAATTGACTAGAAAAAGTATCTCCGTCTTAACCTCATAATATTATCGTCCTACTGTGCGATCAGGCGTGTTCCACAAAGAGAAACGGCGGCGTCTAAGGTAACCTCATGATCTCCGAAACCCGTCAAATCGTCTTCTCCAACGACGAGCTTATCCGCGCCATCAAGGACTTCGACCGCAACCACAAGAACGCCCTGCCGCCGGGTAAGATCGTGGAGTGCACCCTGAAGGACGCGCCCTTGTCCGCCAGGCTGCTCATCGACACCGTCTGGCTCGACAAGGGAAAGAGCGCGATCCTCAACGAGAGCTCCCTTGCCGCCGTTCTCATCTATGCCTGCGCGGTCCGGCGCATTCCTCTGCCGCGCCGCGCCAAGAAGTCATTGCGTGCCATCGGCAACGATCTCGCGTTGGATCTCACGCTCGAAGCGCTCGACGAAGACTACTACGTTGAAGTCGACGAGCCGATAAGCGACGTTTGCGCCGCAGTCTGATCCCAGTCTTTAAAGTCTCTCTATATCAATAGGGTGAGGCAGGTCCGCCGGATCTCGAGGCCGGCCCGGGCGTTTCCAGGCGACCCGGATCTGTTCTAGACTTTCACCCGAGGGATAGTGGGGCGAGGCGCGTGCGGGTCTCATCGAAATTCCTGATCGGGGCAGCGATCGGTTCGGGGAACACCGGGCTGGCGGCGGAGCGGGGCGGGGCGGATTTCCTGCTGGCGATCAACGCCGGGCGCCTGCGCACCATGGGGGCGCCCTCGATCGCCTGCATGCTGCCGATCCTGGATGCCGGCGCGCTGACCGAGCGCTTCGCGCGCGAGGAGCTGCTGACCCAGTGCCGGATCCCGGTGCTGCTGGGCGTCAACGCCTGGGAAGAGGCCTGCGACCCGGCGGCCAAGGCCGAGGCGGTCCGCGCGGCCGGCTTCGCGGGCGCGGTCAACTTCCCGAGCTGCATGCACTACAGCCGCCCCCTGCAGCAGATCCTGGGCCGGGCCGGGCGCGGGATCGAGACCGAGGTCGCGCTGCTGCGCGCGGTGCAGGACGCCGGCCTGACCGCCATGTTCTACTGCGGCACCCGCACCCAGGCGCGCCTCGCGGCCGACGCCGGTATCGACATGGTGCTGCTGAACCTGGGCTGGAACGTCGGCGGCGCGCTCGGCCACCGGAGGCGCGAGACGCTCGAGGAGGTGGCGACCCGGGCGCGGGACGTCGGCCGCCTGATCAAGCGCATCAACCCCAAGACCCTGTTCTTCCTCGAGGGCGGGCCGATCTCGACCGCCGAGGACCTGGGCCGGGTCGCCGGCCTGGCGCCGATCGACGGCTATGTCGGCGGCTCCACCTTCGAGCGCATGCCCCTGGAGGCCTCGGTGGCCGACCAGATCGACCGCTTTCGCCGGGCGAGCCGGCGCGGCGCCTCGCTGGACGCCGAGAGCGCGCGCCTGGTCGGCTGGTCCCGGCGCTACGGCTTCGCGGGCCGGGCGCCGGCGCAACTCGACTTCCTGCGCCGCCTCAAGGCCGTCGCCTCGACCGTGGAGCCCGTGCTGGTGCTGGCCGAGAAGGGCCTGGAGACCGGTCCGACCCTGCGGGCGCTGCTCGGCGAGCCGGGCCCGGAGCGATCGGGCGCGATCCGGGAGATCGACCTGGCCGGCGAGGACTTTCCGGCGCGCGCCCGCAGCCTGCTGTTCGGGCCGCGCGACGGGGCCGCCAGGACGAGCCCCGCGCTGGCCGACCCGACCGCCGGCCTCCTGGTGCTGCGCGCGCCGGAACGCCTGCCGGCCGTGACCCAGCGGCGGCTCGCCCGGGCGCTGAGGGAGCGCAGGTTCCAGGCTTCGGGAAGCCGCAGGGTCTTGAGCCTCGGCCCGCGCGTGGTGCTGATCAGCAGGGCGGCCGTGACCAATGGGACCTCGGCCGAGGACCTGGCGGCGGCCGGCCTGGAGCCCTCGCTCGCCGCGGTCCTAGCCGGCTGGACGCTCCGCCCGCCGCCGCTGCGCGAGCGCATCGAAGACCTGATGACCGTCCTGGCGGTGCAGGCCGGGGAGAGCTTCGATCCGGACTTCTCCCTCGCCGCGACCAAGGCGCTGCAGGCGCACCTCTGGCCGGGCAACGAGGCCGAGCTGCGCTCGGTCCTCGGCGCGCTCGCCGGCCGCGCCGACCCGGAGCCGGTCCGGCCCGACGAACTGAGGCCGCTGCTGCAGCAGAGCCCGGTCCGGGAAACCCGCAGCCGGAGCGAGAAGGACCGGATCGTCGACGCCCTCTGGCGTCACGGCTTCAACCGGACACGCACGGCGGCCGCGCTCGGCATGTCCCGCAAGACGCTCTACAACAAGATCCAGCGCTTCGGCCTGTCGGGTTAGCCGTCTCCAAGGTCCAAACCGGATACATCGTCGACGGATTGGACCGGATAGATCGCTAGATCTTGGGGGTCTAGGCCGTGCCGGTGGCTTGGAATTCAACCAACCTTCTCACCACAGAGACACAGAGAGCACAGAGAACCAAAAAGGGAATTGGTTGCGCGCGAAGCGCGCCAAAAAGAGCTTTCTGTTTTTCCTCTGCGTTTTCTGTGTCTCTGTGGCGAATTTTTTCTGTTTTGGCCGCGCGAGGGAGTGCCAAAAGTCGATCAATCAACCCCGGACCGGGCGGCAGAGGATGCCGTCCAGGGGCTCGGGCCAGAGGCTCTCGTGGCCGGCCTCGCGCTCGTCCGCCAGGCCTAGGAGCAGTCCCTGCCAGCCGGCGGCGCGCGCGGCCTCGGCCACGCCCTGGGCCGCCGTGCCGCGTTGCCGCAGCGAGGGAAAGCCGGCGGCGAACTCGGCGACGCGGGGAAGCACCAGGAGAACATCCGGCCCGGAGGCCAGCGCGGCCGCCGCGCCCGGGCCGTCGGCGACCACGGCGGCGGTGCGGAAACCCTGGCCGCTGAGCTCGGCCAGGCAGGCCAGCTCGCGGCCCCGGTCCAGGCCGACATCGGCGAGCTGCTGCACGAAGTCGTCGTCCTGCTGCTCGATGCTCGGCAGGTTGGCGATCCAGGCGACCCCCGCGTCGGCCAGACGGGCGCCGTCCATGGCCAGGTTCAGGAGGGGACCGGCCAGGAACAGCCCGAGCATCGTGTCCCGGCAGAGCGCCGGGTCGTTCAGCACCGCTTCGATCAGGTTGGCCGGACCGGGGTTGGTCGGCAGCAGCAGGGCGACTTCGTCCGGCATGCTCTCGTGGCGAAAAGCCGGCGCGATGGTGACCAGCGTCGAGGGCAGGGGGCGGGCCCGATCCGCGGCCCGGGCGCGCGGGACGATCGGCCAACTGAGCAGCTGCTGATTCGAGGCCATGGGATGCCGGCCGCCCCTTGTTTCTCAAATTCTCTAAACATTTTACCCAAATTTACTCAATTCGTAACGCTAAGCCGGTTGCGCGCGGAATCCAGTCGGGACAGGCTTGAGATCCACTACCGGCCGTCATAGGCGACACGGGCGACTTCTGCGGAAAGACAGGGGCGCGACAGGGAGGTCAGGGAGATGACGCAAGGACCGGCATTGCCGGTGGCTGTCCGCCGTGCCGTCCCCGCGGGGCAGGCATGAGGCAGTTCATCGAGCGCCACACCTTCTGGGCGATCGTGATCCTGCTCGCCGGGACGGTCTTTCTCTGGATGATCTTCGCGGTCTGGCCCGACTGGCTGGTCGCGGCGATCGGGCGCAAGAAGACCTTCGTCAACACGCTCTTGAACGGCGTTACCCTGGCCGGGCTCTACTTCCTGGTGGCGAGCGGTTTCACCCTCGTCTTCGGGCTTATGCGCAACGTCAACCTGGCCCACGGTTCGCTCTACCTCTTGGGCGGCTACCTGGGCTACGAGGTCGCCGAGGCGAGCGGCAACTGGTTCCTCGGCCTGGCGGTCGCCTTCCTTGCGATCGGCGCCAGCGGCGTCCTGATGCAGGTCCTAATCTTCCGTCGCATGGAGGGCGACGACCTGCGCCAGACCCTGGTGACCATCGCCATCTCGATCATCGCCGCCGACCTCATGCTGGCGGTCTGGACCGGGACGACCTACCAGTTTGCGCCGCCCGAATGGCTGTTCGGCGCCGCCACCCTGCCGGTCGTCTCGGTGATCAAGTCGTCGGGCGATCCGGTGTTCATCAAGTACCCGATCTACCGGCTCGCCGTGCTCGGCGTCGCGGTCGCGGTCGGCATCGGGCTCTGGCTGTTCCTCAACCGGACCAAGATCGGCATGATGATCCGCGCCGGTGTCGACGACCGCCAGATGCTGGCGGCCAGCGGGGTCAACGTCCAGCTGCTCTTCGCCCTGGTCTTCGCGATCGGCGCCGGGCTGGCTGGCTTCGCCGGCGTGGTCGGCGGCACGGCGCTCTCGATCGCCCCGGGCGAGGACATCCGCTACCTGCTGGCTTCGCTGATCGTCGTGATCGTCGGCGGGCTCGGTTCGGTCACCGGCGCGGCGATCGGCGCGCTCTTGATCGGCCTCGCCGAGCAGTTCGGGCTCGCCTACTTCCCGACCTACGGCGTCGTGCTGACCTTCCTGATCATGGTCGTGGTGCTCGCGGTCCGCCCGCAGGGCATCATGGGGACGAGCTGATGGACGCGCGGCGGCTCTTCTCCGGGTCCGTGTCCTGGACCGACCTGCCGCCGGCCGCCGTGGCCGCCGTGGTCTTCCTTCTGGTCTATCCGACCTTCGCCACCGACTTCTTTATTTTCCAGATCGGCGCCTACGCGCTGATCCTCGGCACCATCTCGCTGTCACTCATGATGCTGGCCGGCTACGGCGGCATGCTCAGCCTGGCCCAGCTCACCGTGGCCGGCTTGGCCGGCTACCTGATGGCGATCCTGGGCGACAACAGCGTCGAGGTCATGGGCCTCGGCTGGCCCTGGTGGCTGACCGTGCCGGTCGCGATCCTGGCCGCCGCGCTGTTCAGCGCCTTCGTCGGCGCCATCTCGGTGCGCACCGAGGGCATCTACACCATCATGATCACCCTGGCGATCGCCGTCGCCTTCTTCTACTTCGTGCGCCAGAACTACGTCATCTTCAACGGCTTCACCGGCTTCGCCGGGGTCGAGCCGCCGACCCTGCTGGGCGTCTACTGGCGCGACCCCGTGCCGTTCTACTACCTGACCCTGGCGGTCGCCGGCGCTTGCTTCTGGGCCGTCGCCTACGGCGCCCGCTCGACCTTCGGCCTGGCGCTCCAGGCGATCCGCGACAACCCCAGGCGCATGCGGGCGATCGGCTACGACGTCACCCTGCACCGCATCGTCGCCTACTTCCTCGCCGGGTTGATCGCCGGCACGGCGGGCGTGCTGATGGTCTGGTTCAACGGCCGCATATCGCCCGGCTCGGTCGGCGTCGACGTCGTGATCGACATCCTGGTGATCGCCGTGGTCGGCGGGATGCGCCACCCGATCGGCCCCTTCCTGGGCGCGATCATCTTCGTTCTGCTGCAGAACTTCGCGATCGACCTGATCGACCGCGAACGCTTCAACACGGTCATCGGGCTCGCCTTTCTCTTGGTGGTGCTGTTCTCGCCCGACGGCCTTCTTGGGCTCTGGAGCCGGTTCCGCGCCAAGCTGGCGCTCCGCCGCGAGCCCCGCTTTCGTGTCGGTGACCAAGCAACGGGGGAGCGGCATTCCGCCGGAACCCTCGAACAAACCTGAAGCAAGGAGGAAAGAATGCTGGGAATGAGGAAAGCTTTGCTGGCCGCGGCCGCGCTGTCGCTGGCGAGCCCCGCGCTCGCGGATGACACCATCAAGATGGGCGCCCTGGCCACGCTGGAGGGCGCCTTCGCGGTGCTCGGCGAGGACAGCATGCGCGGCGTCAAGATGGCGCTGGAGGAGTTCAATAACGAGGCCGGCGGCAAGAAGATCGAGCTGATCACCGGCTCGTCCGACGCCTCGCCGGACAGCGCGATCCGCGCGACCCGCAAGCTGGTCGAGCAGGACGGCGTCCAGGTCATGGTCGGTCCGCTGTCCGGCTCCGAGGGCCTGGCGGTCAAGGACTACGCCAAGACCCAGCCCAACGTGACCTTCCTGAACGGTTCCTCGGCGGCCCAGGACACCACGCTGCGCAACCCGGCGGACAACTTCTTCCGCTTCAGCACCGAGGGCGCCCAGTGGATGGCCGGTCTCGGCGAGTACGTCTACAAGGAGAAGGGCTACCGCAAGGTCGCGGTCCTGGCCGAGGACTACTCCTTCCCCTACACCCAGGTCTTCGGCTTCCTCGAGCCCTTCTGCCGGCTCGGCGGCGAGGCGCCGGTCGACGCCCGCTTCTGGGTCCCGATCGGCAACAAGGACTACTCCTCGGTGATCGCGGCCCTGCCCGATGACGTGGACGCCATCTTCGTCGCCCTCGGCGGCGCCGACGCGGTCAACTTCCTGACCCAGTACGAGCAGGCCGGTGGCGAGCTGCCCCTGGTCGGCGGCTCGATCACGGTCGACCAGAGCGTGCTCGGCTCCAAGGGCCGGACCCGCAGCTTCGTGGTCGGCACGCCTTCCGCCGGTCCGATCTCGGACACCTGGGACAACGCCGCCTGGAACGACTTCGTCGCAGCCTACAAGAAGCAGTTCCCCGACGGCTTCCCGTCGCCCTCGCTCTTCGCCCACGCCTACTACATCAACACCAAGGCGGCACTGCTGGCCCTGAACGAGGTGGACGGCGATCTCTCCGACGGCGGCAAGGCCTACCGCGCAGCGCTCTCGAGCCTGTCCTTCGACACGCCGACCGGCAAGGTCAGCCTCGACGAGCGGCGCCAGGCGATCGCCGACATCTTCCTGACCGAGGTCACCGAGGGTCCGGACGGGAACCTGCTCAACAAGACCATCAAGGTGATCCCCCAGGTCACGCAGACCCTCGGCGTGCCTTACGAGGAGTTCCTCGAGTACGGCCAGGTCAGCCGCACGAACCCGACCTGCCAGTAGCATGGTAGCGATGCCCAGAACCGATGCGCTTTCGCGTCTTCAAGGCGCCGGCCGTTACGCGCTGGAACTTGAAGCGGTCAGCCGCCATTTCGGCGCGCTGGTCGCCCTGGCGGACATCAACCTGACCGTCGAGGCGGGGGAGCGGCGCGCGGTTCTGGGATCGAACGGCGCGGGCAAGACCACGCTGTTCAACGCGATCACCGGCGACTTTCCGCCGACCACCGGTCGCGTGCGTCTGTTCGGCGAGGACGTGACGGATCTGCCGGTCCACGAGCGGATCCGTCGCGGCCTGCGCCGCACCTATCAGATCTCGCTGCTGTTCAACGGGCTCAGCGTGATCGAGAACATCTATCTCGCCTGCCGCGGGGTCAGCCGCCGGCGCTTCGCGCTCAGGCGGCCGTCGCGCGACGACAGCGCCATGGCCCTGGCCGAGACCCTGCTCGAGGCGGTCCATCTCCACGAGGTGCGCGACGACCAGGTCGCGACGCTCAGCCACGGGCAGCAGCGCCAGCTGGAGATCGCGCTCGCCCTGGCCGGGGCGCCGCGGCTGATCCTGTTCGACGAGCCGGCGGCCGGCCTCTCGCCGACCGAGCGGACCGAGCTGGTCGAGATCCTGCAGTCCCTGCCGGAGCACATCGGCTACATCATCATCGAGCACGACATGGACGTCGCGCTCCGGGTCGCCGAGCGGGTGACCATGATGCACAACGGGCGGGTCCTGAAGGAAGGCACGCCCCAGGAGATCGAGACCGATCCCGAGGTGCAGGAAATCTACCTGGGGCAGGGCCATGCCTGAGCGCCGGCCCGCCCACGCGACCGCGCTGCAGGTGCGCGACCTGCACGTCTACTACGGCCGCTCCCATGCGCTTCAGGGGGTCAACCTGACCCTGGAGCAGGGCGTGCACGCGGTGGTCGGGCGCAACGGCATGGGCAAGACGACGCTGTGCAACGCCATCACCGGTCTGCTCCGGCCGGACCGCGGCAGCATCCGCTTTTACGGCGAGGAAATCGCCGGGCTGGCGCCGCACCGCATCGCCGCCAAGGGCATCAGCTACACGCCCCAGGGCCGCCGGCTCTGGCCCTCGCTCACGGTCGAGGAGCACCTCGTGCTGGGGGAGACCCGCGGCGGCTCCTGGACCATGGAGCGGATCTACGAGACCTTTCCCCGGCTCTACGAGCGCCGGCGCAGCGGCGCCGGCCAGCTCTCCGGCGGCGAGCAGCAGATGCTCGCCATCTCGCGGGCGCTGTTGCCGGATCCCCGCCTCCTCATCCTCGACGAGCCGACCGAAGGCCTGGCGCCGGTCGTGGTCGAGCAGGTCGAGGCGCTGCTCGCGGCGCTGGCCGAGGAGCGCGAAGTCTCGATCCTGCTGATCGAGCAGAACATCGCGGTGGCGACCTCGATCTCCGAGGACGTCGCGATCATGGTCAACGGCCGGGTCAGCCGGGTCATGCCGGCGCGGCAGCTCGCCGGGGACCGCACCCTGCAGGAGCGGCTGCTCGGCGTCGGCCGTCACTCCCACGAGGACCTCGACCTGCCGGACGTCGAGCCCGAACTCGAGCCCGCGCCGGCGCCGCAGGCGGCCGAGGCCGAGAGCGCCGCGCAGCCCGAGGCCGCGGCGCCGCCGGCGGCCGAGCCGGCCGCCTCGACCCTGGTCTACGTGCCGCCGACGCGCTGGTCGAGCGCCGCCTGGCGGGAAGGCAAGGGCACAGAGGAGCAGCCCCGGCGCCTGGCGCATGAAGCGCCCGCCCGGCCCTTCGACGTCAAGCCCGAGCCGATCTTCAAGGAGCCGGTGACTCCATTGGAAAGCCTGCGCGGCGACGAGGTCTATGTCGCCGGCACCTTCGACACCAAAGGCGAGGAGCTTCGCTTCCTGCGCGACCGGCTGTTGGCGCGAGGCCTCAAGGTGAAGTGCATCGATCTCTCCACCTCGGGCAAGCCCTCGTCGGCGGAGGTGCCGCCGCACATGGTCGCCGCCTACCATCGCGGCGGGGCGGGCGTGGTCTTCAGCGGCGACCGGGGCGCCTCGGTGCGCGCCATGGCCGAAGCCTTCGAGGCCTGGATCCAGCGGCAGCGCGGGATCGGCGGCATCATCTCGGCGGGCGGCTCGGGCGGCACGGCGCTTGCGACCCCGGCGATGCGCCGCCTGCCGGTCGGCATCCCCAAGGTCATGATCTCGACCGTCGCCTCGGGCGACGTGGGGCAGTACGTCGGGCCGACGGATATCATGATGATGTACTCCGTGACCGACGTGCAGGGCCTCAACCGGATCTCCCGGCGCGTGCTGTCGAACGGCGCCAACGCGCTCGCCGGCATGGTGCTGGACGGGGCCGCCGAGACCGCCGCGGTCGCGAAGCCCGGCCTCGGTCTGACCATGTTCGGCGTGACCACGACCGCCGTCCAGCAGATCACGGCCCTGCTGGACGAGCGCTACGACTGCCTGGTGTTCCACGCCACCGGCACCGGCGGACGCTCGATGGAGAAGCTGGCGGACAGCGGCCTGCTGACCGCCGCGGTCGACCTGACAACCACCGAGGTCTGCGACATGATGATGGGCGGGGTCTTCCCCGCCGACGAGGACCGCTTCGGCGCCTTCATCCGCACCCGCATTCCCTACGTCGGCTCGGTCGGCGCGCTCGACATGGTGAACTTCGGCGCGCCGGACACAGTGCCCGAGCGCTACCGTGGGCGCCGCTTCGTCGAGCACAACCCGCAGGTCACGCTGATGCGCACGACAGCGGAAGAGAACCGGCGCATGGGGGACTGGATCGCCGGCCGGCTGAACGAGATGACCGGGCCGGTGCGTTTCCTGATCCCGGAAGGCGGCGTCTCCGCGCTCGACGCGCCGGGCCAGGCTTTTCACGACCCGGAGGCGGACCGGGCCCTGTTCGACGCGATCGCCCAGCGGTTCCAGGAGACCGCCAATCGCCGGCTGATCGTGACGCCGCACCAGATCAATGACCCGGCCTTCGCCACCGCGGTGGTCGAGGCGCTGGACGAGATCAACCCGACCCAGAGGATCCCACGGCATGCCGCGTTTTGAGCGACGAGTTCTGGTCGAGAAGTTCCAGGAAATGAAGCGCCGGCGCGAGCCGATCATCGGCGGCGGCGCGGGCACCGGCCTCTCGGCCAAGTGCGAGGAGGCGGGCGGCATCGACCTGATCGTGATCTACAACTCGGGGCGGTACCGCATGGCCGGGCGCGGCTCGCTGTCCGGCCTGATGGCCTACGGCAACGCCAACGAGATCGTCATGGAGATGGCGAGCGAGGTGCTGCCGGTGACCAGGACGGTGCCGGTGCTGGCCGGCGTCAACGGCACCGATCCCTTCTGTCTGTTCGACCACTACCTCGACCGGGTCGGGGCGGTCGGCTTCTCGGGCGTGCAGAACTTCCCCACGGTCGGGCTGATCGACGGCACCTTCCGCGCCAACCTGGAAGAGACCGGCATGTCCTACGGGCTGGAGGTCGACATGATCCGCCTCGCCCACGAGAAGGACCTCCTGACCACGCCCTACGTGTTCAACGCCGAGGACGCGGCCGCCATGGCCGGCGCCGGCGCCGACATCATCGTGTGCCACCTTGGACTGACCACCGGCGGGTCGATCGGCGCGGAGACGTCGCTGTCCCTCGAGGACTGCCCGGCCCTGGTCGACGACTGGGCGCTGGCCGCCGTGCGGGTCAACCCGGACATCATCGTGCTGGTGCACGGCGGTCCGGTGGCCATGCCCGAAGACGCCCAGTACGTGCTCGGCAAAACCGAGATCTGCCACGGGTTCTACGGCGCCTCCTCGATGGAGCGCCTGCCCACGGAACGTGCGCTGACCGAACAGACCAAGGCCTTCAAGGCCTTGCGGCTGTGATGACGGGAGGATGAAGTCATGACGAGCAGCCTGATCGGGTCGATCTTTCTCTGGCTCATTGTCGCGATCGTCGTCGTTGTGGTGGTCGTTTACCTGCTGAACTGGCTCTACCACCGCTCGACCAAGGAGGTCGCCTTCGTGCGTACCGGCTTCGGCGGCGAGACCGTGGTGATCAACGGCGGGGCGCTTGTCCTGCCCATCGTGCACGAGGTGACCCCGGTCAACCTCAACGTGGTGCG
>JASJEC010000078.1 GCA_030064845.1 Kiloniellales bacterium | reverse complement strand
TCTTCCTCGGCCGGTTCGTTGAGGTCGCCGAGGATGAGCCAGAGCGCGCGCTCCGGCTGCGAAAAGCGGCGCTCGACCAGCCGCCGCACCGCCTCCGCCTCCAGGCGGCGGACCGCCCAGGCCGCCGCCGGATCCGGATAGGGCGCCTTGAAATGACAGACGAAAGCGGTCAGCTCGCCGACGGCCAACTCGAGGCAGTCGCGCCGGAAGATCGCATCCTCGGGTCCCAGGACCCGGGAATCGAGACCGAGCGAGGCGGTGGTCTCGGCCGCGTGGCTGGTGATCCGAAGGAACGGCCGGCGGCTCATGGCCGCGACGTTGAGGCCGCGGCCGTCGTTGCCTGGCAGGCAGCAGCGGTGGGGATAGGGCGCCGAGCCGGCGGCGACCAGCACCCGGTCGTGGAAGTGGTCGAGCGTCGCCCGGTCGAAGACTTCCTGGAGGCCGACCAGGTCCGCGTCGGCCTGTCGCAGCACCGCGGCGGTGAGCCGCCGGTCGAGTGGATCGAGCGCTGCCGCCTCGGCCCCCAGGTCCTCGGGAATGTCGGCGTCGCGTGCGCCGTCGAGCCGGGCCTCGCCGCCGCGGCGGCGCAGCCTGAGATTCTGGACGTTGAAGGTCGCAATGCGCACGGACGCGTCGCTCCGCCGGGTGGCTTGCCGATGCCGACGTTGTCAGACTGTTGGACCGGCGCCCCTCTGGCAAGGCGCCGTCTTCGACCTGTCGATCTCGTGCAATTCCGCTATAACCTTGCGCCATGACGCCGCCACCCCCGACCGCCGCCGAAGCGGGCAAGCAGGCCGACGACGAAAAGCGCTTCGCGGAAGCGCGCGGACTGCTGCGGGCCGGACGGTTCGAAGAGGCGGCGCGGATCTGCAAGCGTCTCCTGAAGCGGCATCCGGGTCAGCCGGCGATCCTCGAGCTTGGCGGCCTGATCGCCCTGCAGCGCGGGCAGCACCGAGAGGCCGTCGCCTTGCTTCGCGCGGCGATCGCCGCCGGGCAACCCGAAGCCGGCTTTTACAACAATCTCTCGCTCGCCCTCGCGGGCGCCGGGCTGCGCGAGGAGGCCGTCGAGGCGGCGCGTCAGGCCTGCGCGGCCAATCCCAAGCTGGCCGAGTTTCAGGTCAACCTGGGCAATCGCCTGCGCGCCGCCGGGCGCGCGAGCGCGGCGATCGACGCCTATCGGCGGGCGGTCGGTCTGCGGCCGGATCTCGCCACCGCCCACGTCAGTCTGGGCAATGCCTACGCCGCGGTGGGATCCGGCGCGGAGTCCCGGCGCGCCTATCGCGCCGCTCTGGCCCTGCAACCGGATCACGCCAAGGCCTTCTACCACCTGGCGCTCTCGTCCAAGTCCGGCAAGGCGGCGGTGGACCGGGCGGTCGAGCAACGCTTCCGGGACCGCGCGGCGGGTCATCGTTTGACGGGGCCCGAGGCGGTGCTGATCCATAACGCCCTCGGCTTCCTGGCCGATCTCGAGGGCGCGCACGACCGCGCCTTCGCGCATTTCAGCCGGTCGAACGAGACGGCCAAGGCGGAAAGCCTCGCGCGCGGCAAGGCCTACGACCCCAAGCGGCACCGGGATTCCGTCGATCGGATCATCCGGGCCTTTTCGGCGGAGCGCTTCGGCCGCGAGCACCAGGGCGCCAGCACGAGCAGCCGGCCGATCTTCGTCCTGGGCATGCCCCGGTCGGGCACGACTCTGGTCGAGCGGATCCTTGGCGCGCACCACGCGGTTTCGGCGGGCGGCGAGTTGACGGCGCTGGACGACCTCGCCGCCGGGCTGCGCGGCTATCCCGAGGGCTTCTGGAAGCTCCCCGGCAAGACCCTGGAGGCGGCCGCGGCGGGCTACCTCGCGGAGCTGGACCGGGTCGGCGGCGCCCAGAGCGCCTTCGTCACCGACAAGATGCCGCAGAACTTCCGGCATATTGGACTGATCGCCGCGCTGTTTCCCGCAGCGCGCATCGTCCATTGCCGCCGCGACGCCATGGATACCTGCCTCTCCTGCTATTTCCAGAACTTCGCGCAGGGCAACGCCTTCGCCCAGGACCTCGCCGACATCGGCGCCTACTACCAGGACTACCGCCGCCTGATGGATCACTGGCGGACGATCCCTGCCCTGGACATCGTCGAGGTCGACTACGAAGCGCTGGCCGCCGATCCGGCGGGCGCAACCCGACGCCTGCTGGCGGAGCTGGGGCTCGCGTGGGACGACGCCTGCCTCTCCCACCACAGCGCGCCGGGAACGGTGGCGACCGCGAGTCAGTGGCAGGTGCGCCAGAAGGTTCACGGCCGGTCGGTCGGCCGCTGGCGCGCCTACCGCGCGCATCTGGAGCCCCTGCGCGTCGCCCTGGGACCCTTCGCCGAGTGACCGGCGCTTGTCGCCCCCCACCGAGGCGTGATATGAGACTTTTCAAACAGGGGAATTTTTCCCATTTGGATCAGAAGCTTAGGGCCTAGGTATGAAAACTTTTCGGTTCACGTCTTCGCAGGCCTTGCCGTTCTTTCCGACCTTGGTCTGGGTTCGCGAACTCGCGCCCAGCGACTACGAGCCAATGAACCGGCAGCTCCTGGCCATCGTCGAGGAGATCATCACGCCGCGGCCACCGCTCGAGCCGGGGCAGACCTGGCAGACCCGGAACGACCTCCACAAGCGCGCCGACATGGCCGACTTCCTCGCCTGCGTTCACGCCGCCACCGCCGAGACTCTCGAGTTTCTGCAGGTTGACTATGACAGCTTCGAGGTGACCGGGTGCTGGGGCAACGTCAATCCATCGGGTTCGCCGCACGCCACCCACAGCCACCCGAACAACTTCCTGAGCGGCGTCTACTACGTGCGCGTCGCGCCGGGCGGCGACAGCATCACGTTCCACGAGCCGCGTCCGCAGCTCAACATCATCACCCCCAAGGTCCGGGAGCAGAACAATTTCAACACGAGCCAGGTCAACCTTCCGGTCAAGGAGGGCCAGCTGGTCATGTTCCCGTCCTGGTTCCGCCACTCCGTGCTGCCCAACAAAGCCGAAGTGGAACGGGTGAGCGTCAGCTTCAACATCATGTTCTCGTCGTTCACCGAGACCGTCAGCCCGCCGAAATGGCAGGGTATCGGCTGACCGGGCGGCGGTCCCCAAAGCGAGCGAAGGCAGGCAGACCATGTTCGCCAGTTGCGAAGTGAAGCAGTACTTTCCTTCCTGCGTCTGGGTCCACCAGCTGCAGGACTACGCGGCGATGAACGCCGAGATGATCGGCGCGCTCGGCTCCCTGCGCGAGACATCGGGCTTTCGCAGCGGCGCCGCCGGCTGGCAGAGCCGCGGCAACCTGCACGAGCTGCCCGCCTTCGCGGCGCTGACCCGTTGCATCGGCGCGGCTTCAAAGGGCGTGCTGGATTTCCTCAAGGTCGAGTGCGACGGCTTCGTGATCACCAATTGCTGGGCCAACGTCAATCCGGGCGGTCACAGCCACCAGATCCACACCCACCCCAACAACTTTCTGAGCGGCGTCTACTACGTCGCGGCGGCCGAAGGCTCGGGCGACATCGAGTTCCACGACCCCCGACAGCAGGCCATCGTGCTGCTGCCGAAAGTCAGCGGCTATACGCCCTTCAATTCGTCGAAGCACACCATCGTGCCGCGGGAGGGACAGCTCCTGGTGTTTCAATCCTGGTTCCAGCACCTCGTAAAAGAGAACCGGAGCGACCAGGACCGCATCAGCATCAGCTTCAACATCATGATCAAGGGCCAGATGGGCTACGAGTCGGGCCAAGCCTTTCTCTAGAGCGGATCGGGTTTTCCGGAACCGCGAAACTCTCCGTCACAAGGTGATCCGCTCCCGCCCGCGAGCGCGGCACTTCTGAACGGCAAGCGAAGTCTCGCCGCCGTTAGGTCACGCCGGCCGCCGGCGCCACGGGCCCGCGGGGCGGCGGGTCGCCGGCGCCGAAAACAAAGGAAAGCGCGACATAGCGCTCGCCGCGGGTCACCGGGGTGGCCTCGTGCAAGAGCGAGCAGGAGAAGACGATCGCGCCGCCTCTCGGCGGACGGTACAGGCGGTCGCTGAACTCGGCGAACCGGAGGCAGCCGCCCTCGTAGTCGTCGTTCAGGTTGATGCTGATCGCGAACCGCCGATTCTGGGTCTCTTTCGACGCGTTGTCTCGGTGCGGCAGAAAATAGTCGCCGCGGTGTTCGGTGTAGCAGCCGATGAGAAAGGGTTTCAGAAAGCCGGTCTTGAACTGAAAGGCCTTGTAGAGCTCCGGTACGATGCGCCGGCCCGCAAGTTGCCGCAGCGTCTTGTTGAAGGCCGGTTTCGGCTCATGGTCTCGCCGCTTCTTGATCGCGTGCTGGACGCCGGCGGCGTCGGGGTCTTGGGTCATGTCCGGGTGGCCGGTGATGACCTCGCCCTCGAAGTTGTCGCTCGCCCAGTCCCGGATCAGCCGCTCGCAGAGCGCGTCGTCGAAGACGTTGGGCAGGAGTAGGACCGGCGCCTGCTCGGACAGGACGTCGGGTTGCATCCTCTCTTCGCGCTCGCCGAGCGCCGAAAGCACCGCGGCCGCATGGCCCGTCTGGCCGCTATGCTGGGCGAGGACCCGCTGGGCCGGATCGACGAGCAGGCACTTCGGGCCGAGCGCTCCGTAGCCCTGGAGGATTTTCCCTTCCGGATCCGAAAAGAAGGTGACGGCGTCGCCGCCCTGGAGACCGTCCGGAGCAAGCTCAGTGTCCCGTGACACGACGACGAGATGGGCAGAGCCCGGCGGCAACGCACCGAGGCCGTCGTGCAGCGCCGCCAGCTCCCGGCGCAGCGCGGCGTCGCGCAGCGACGGGCACAGGAACAGCACGACCTTGTTGCCCTTGAAACGGTCGTAGAATTGGCCGAGGAGCCCTTCGGCGGTGGGCAGCCAGAAGTTTGGAGCGCGGTCGCCGCGGTCGAGAGCGCTCAGCGTATCTGTCGTCATGGGCTTTCGGAATCCAACGCCATCTCGCGGCATCGACGGCTGGGCGTTTTCCCTGGCCGTCGCCAAGTGCTAGTGTCCTGCTCGTGAGCATTCCGTAAAGCAATCGATAGCACAACCGTTTAGCCATCATGCGTCAAAACAACCCAGAGCCGGCAAACCTCGCAGGCTGGACGCCGTTCAGCGTGACCATCGGCGGATACGAGGAAGGGGTGCGTTGGCTCGAGCTCGGCTCCAGGCAATTCGACGAACCCTTCTTCGCCGATACGATCGGCGCCGCGCTGCGCCAGCCGGGAGCGCAAGTGCTTCAAACGCCGGCGAAGGCTCTTGAGGGTTTCGCCCAGCGAGCCAGCTGCCTGGACCCCTGCGGTTTCATCTTCCACATGGGGCGTACGGGTTCCACCCTGCTCGCAAAGGCACTGAAAACCCTGCCGTCGGTGCTGGTGGTCTCGGAGCCGCCGCCGGTGAACCAATTGATCGGCTCGCCCGACGGTGACCCCGAGCGCTGGGAAGCGCGGTTTCGCGGCCTGATCGGCGCGCTGGGGCAACCGCGCGCGCCGGAACAGACGCGCTACGTCGTGAAGTACACGAGCCACTGCCTGCTCTCCTTCGCGGCGATCCGGCGGGCCTATCCCCATGTCCCCTGGGTCTTCTTGTACAGAGAGCCGGTCGAGGTCATGGTATCGCTCCTGCGCCGCCCGCCGGGCTGGGCGCGGATAAGCGATCCGGCCGCGGCGGCCGCGCTCGCGCGTGTGGCGCCCCAGCAGGTTGCCGGTCTCAAGCCCGCCGAGTTCTGCGGCCTTATGCTGGGCCGGCTCATGTCAACGGCCCTGGAATCGCGACCCCAAGGCGGCGTGATGATCAACTACGATCAGCTGTCGCCCACCGCCCTGGAGGCCGTTGCCCGTCACTTCGGCTTCGAAATCGAGGCCGCGAACCGAACCGCCGTCGCCGCGGCCTTTCAGGGGCACGCGAAGGACGCGAGCCAGCCTTTCGTTCCGGACTCCGAAGAAAAGCGGCGTCAAGCCACCGCGCAATTGAACGCGCTTTGCGAGGCCTGGTTGCGCGCGCCTTACAAGGCACTGGAAGCTGTGCGGCTGCGCCTTGGCTAGGCGACTGCCGTGAAGCTCTGGGGCATCATCTGGCTGGCGTCCTATCCAAAGTCGGGAAACACCTGGCTGCGCGCGTTTCTCGCCAACTACATGTGCAACCGGGACAGCCCGCTGCCGATCAACGAACTGATCGGCTACGCGCTGGGCGACGGGTTCCTGGTCCATTACGAACGCCTGAGCGGCCGGAAGGCCGAGGAGCTGACGCCCGAGGAGGTCGCGCGGCTGCGCCCCAAGGTCCACGAATGGTTCGCGACCTCCAAGAACCAGACGGTCTTCGTCAAGACCCACAACCTGATCGGCCGGGTCGACGGTTCGGACCTGATCACCCCCGGCGCAACCGTGGGCGCGGTCTACGTGGTGCGCAATCCGCTGGACGTGGCCGTCTCCTACGCCCACCACTACCGCATCACCCTCGACGAGGCGGTCGATGCCCTGTGCCGGCGCGACCACGTCGTCCCCGGCAAGGCCAGGGCCCTGCCGCAGTACCTCGGCAGCTGGTCGCAGCACGTCAGAAGCTGGGTCGAGGCTCCAGGCCTCGCCCCCCACGTGATGCGCTACGAGGACATGTCGGACGCGGCCGAGCAGACCTTCGCCGCGCTCTGCACCTTCCTGCGCTGGCCGGACGAGCCCGAGCGGCGAAGAAAAGCCGTCCGTTTCAGTGGCTTCCAGGAGCTTTCCGGGCAAGAGAAGGGCACGGCCTTCAAGGAGCAGCCGGCTGGCGCGAGCACGCCCTTTTTCCGCCAGGGCAAGAGCGGGGCCTGGCGGGCCAGCCTGACCGGCGACCAGATCGAGCGGATGATCGCCACCAACGGGCCGACCATGCGCCGTTTCGGCTATTTGACCGAGTCGGGCGAACCGCTGTAACGCTTGACCCCGCGAGCACGGGGCTTTAAGGGGCTCCTGTGGACAGCCAGTTCCTCACGTTTCGCGAACTAATCGCACCGATAGATCCGCACGAGTTCTTTGCGGACTACTATGGCAAACGTTTCCTGCACATTCCGGGGGACCCGGAGAAGTTCACACAGGTCTTCTCCTGGGACCAGCTCAACGATCTGCTCGGCATGTCCACCTTGTGGACCGACCGCTCCTTCGAACTCGCACTCGACGGCCGCCTGCTCAAGTCCGAGGAGTTCTGCTACCGCTCGCTGAACCGTGAGGGCGGCCCGGCCATGAAGCCCGAAGTCGGCCGGGTCCGGGCGCTGTTGCGCGAGGGAGCGACCCTGGCGCTGGATTTCGTCGAGCTGCTTTCGCCCCCGCTGCGCTCCGTCGCTCAGACTCTCGAGACCGTGACCGGCGCCCAGGTCTGCGCCAGCCTGTTCTGCTCGTGGAAGGCGACCCAGGGCTACGGGTCCCATTTCGACACGCAGAACGTCTTCGCCTGCCATATCGCCGGGTCGAAGACCTGGCACATCTACGAAGGCCGCATGGTCAATGCGGCCGACTACCCCGGCGGCAACCGGCAGAGCTTCTCCGACCGGCATCACGAGGCGGCCAAGGGCGCGCGCGTCGCCGAGATCACCATGAACCCAGGGGACCTGCTCTACATTCCCCACGGCCAGTATCACGACGCCCTCTCGTCGTCCGACGCCTGCCTGCACGTATCCTTCGGTGTCATGCATCTGGTCGTTCAGGACTTCCTGGAGGCTCTGCTCAAGGACCTGACGAAGGACCCGATGTTCCGGGAGCATCTGCCGCACATCGACGAGAGCGAATCCCACGGGGTCTTCCTGGAGCGGGTCGCGGACCGGCTGGGCGAGATCATCCGCCAGCCGGTAATCGCCAGTCAGCTCCGGGACTTCATGGGCAAGGCGGCCTTCGAGCGGGTGGCGGACTTCAACCTGCCGGCGCGCGACGACGCGGGGCGGTTCCGGGTCCGCTGGCGGCGCAAGCAGTTGCACCGCGACGGCGACGCATGGCGTTTGACCGGAGAGAATGTCTCGCTAGCGCTCGATGACGAGGAGGCGCAGACGGCGCAGTGGATCCTCGAGCGGGATTTCTTCTCAACGCGGGCCCTGCGCCAAGCTTTCGAGACGCTCGATCCGGGCCGCGTGGCCAACCTTCTGGAGCGCATGCAAAGAGCCGGGCTGGTCGAGCGCATCTAGCGCCCACGGTCGGATGGGACCGTTTCCAGAATCCTCTACGGGCGTTCGGCGGCGTCGCTCAACCCTCGGAAAGAAAAAGGGGGGCGGAAAATCCGCCCCCCCTCGAAAGGTTCGATCGAATTCTCGATCAGAACTTGTACTTGAGACCGACGATGCCGTAGATGCCGTTCGCATCTTCTTTGCCAATAGTGCCGGTACCGGTGTTGTCGCTTTCCCAATCGGCGTAGAGCACCGAGAGAGAGGCCGTGATGCCCGGGCCCACAGCGTAGGACGCACCGGCCTGAAGAGCCATGAGCTCATCGTCGCCGGACACGTTTGTGGCAGTGGCGCCGGTATCAAAGCCCGAACGGCCTTTGACCTGGCTCTGGAACCAGGTCAAGCCAACCGCCCAAGGGCCCTGGCCGTAGGAGACACCGGCGTCGTAGCCCCAGCCGTCGGTCGGCCGGCCACTGTCCTCGACACCGAGCGAGGTGCCGATGGTCACGCCGGAGAAACCAACGTTGAGGCCGGCGCTGTACTGCCGGAGGTTGGTGTCGCTGTTGTCGAAGTTGGTCGACTCACCACCGGCGTTATCCTCCGGACCCTTGGCCCAGCGGTAGCCGCCGGCCACGGCCAGATCGACCGGACCGAGGGTGTTCACGTAGTTCACGCCGACGGCGATGCCGTTGCTGAACTCCGTGTCCTGGTCGGCCTGGACCGGGAAGTTGGCGCCGTCACCGCTCTCGGAGACCGTCGGCGCGTAGGTGGCGCCGATCTGGAAGCCAGCGAAGCGAGGCGTGAAGTAGGTGATCACGTTCTCGTCGTTGTTCCAGTCCAGGTAGGTCGAGAGACGCGGCGTACGGAAGCCGCCACCGCCGGTGTTCGCACCGTCGGACGGGATGAACGTCGAGAGCCAGCCCGAGTTGATCGGCGCGCCGACGTTCGGAGCACCGTACTGCATGAGGTACGCCGCCGAGTTCTCGGAACCGATGTTGACGCGGCCGAAGCTGCCCGAGATGTAAGCGAAGTCTTCGTCGATCACGTCGGCGGTGCCGCCGCGGTCGCCGGCGCCGAAGGATTCCAACTGGATGTTGGCACCGAAGGTGATGCCGTTGTCCAGGGTGGTCTCACCGACGAACCAGACCTCGCCGTCGCTGAACAGACCGGCCGAGTTGTAGTCGGTGTCCTGGTCACTGTCGAGACCACCAGCACCGAAGAACTGGTTCATGTAACCGCCCAAGCTGAGCTTGATGCCTTCCTCGGCTTGCGCCGCGGTCGACCCCAAAGCACCAGCAGCCACGAGGGCGGTCGTGCCATAGAGTAGTTTCTTCATAGCTCCAAAGCCTCTCTACGTAGAAACCGTTGGGAGTTCCGCCCGCTCTCCCCAAGCGAATCAGCCCTGTTCCGCTTGGAGAAGTGAAAACGAACGGAAAACACGACCCGCAGGGCACGGGACGCAGGGCGAGTAGGCACGATCATCTCTTTATGGGTCAAGTATGCGGCCCCGATCGCTGTGACATTTCACTCGCACTGTTGCGCAGATGCCACAATCGGCGCGCTTCTCTTAACGAGCGACCGCGATCCGTTAACTTTTGACCCGGCTTCGGTCCTCGGCCAGGGTCCCGTCTTCTCGCAGATAGCCGAGTCGGACCAGGAGTGCGCGATTGCGGCTGACCAGCGCCTCGACCTGATCATCGGTGAGAACCTCGCGCCAGGCGCCGGCGGCGCCGCTGCGGAAGAAGGCGGTCTTGTCGTCCGGGCGGGCCTCGACGAAACGGGTCTCGCGTTCCTGGGCGGAGAGCTCGCCGAAGGAACTGAAGCGGATCGCGCGCCGCAGCCTGGCCGGGTCTCTGCGAAACCCGAGGAACTTGGTCAGGCGGCCGAAGGTCGCCAGCGGCTTCTTGAGCATGTCCTCGTAGTGCATGAGATGGAGCGTCAGACCCGGGGCGTCGATCCAGCTCCGCACGTGGCCGGACCAGGACCCCAGGTACTGCGGCAGCAGGCCGCTAGTCGGCGGCAGGCAGTAGTTCTCCTCGCCCAAGGACTCGACGGCGCGCGCGTAGTCGACCTGATAGTGGTGCGCAAAGGACACCGCCACGTCCATCGGGTTGCGGACGACGTAGATCGCGCCGACCGTGGCGCTGGGCGTGATGAGCGGCGCGCCGTCGACCTGCGCGATCGCGTTGTGGGTCTTGACGAAGACGTCGTTCTGCGACGACTCGGCGAACCAGCGATGGATCGCCGGCCGCAGGCGCGCAACCTCGGTGTCGGTCAGCTCGTCGGACTTGCGGCCCGTGAACTGCTCGTAGTGGAGCAGCATGTTGTCGCCCAGGATGTGGTTGGGCAGGTCGTTGATGGCAACCGGCCGCCGGGCTTCGGTCAGGTAGTTGGCGAGGAAGGCGCGCAGCCAGGTGTTGCCTGACTTGGGATAGGACGCCAACCAGATTATCCCGGACATGCCTCGACCAACTCTGGAGCGCGCCTCGAGAGCGATCGGCCCCCGAGCGACGTGGAGGCCTGTTTAGTGGATGGCCCGGGGCGGCGCAAGCGAGCGGCGGCGCCCGCCCGACCCAAGCCGAACTTGCGGCAGCCCGGCGTCTTGGCCATACTCCGGCGCCTCGCAGGGCGCGCCGCGGGAGTGAGTTCCGGGCAGGCGACCGGCGCCGCAAGTTGATTCCCAACGGAGCTCCGATCATGACAGAGGCCGCACGCAATCGGCCCGACATCGGCGAGGAGTTCGCCGCCGCCCGATCCCGACAGGCGGCGGGCGAGCTGAACGAGGCCAAGGCCGCTTACGGCGCGATTCTGGCCAGGGTGCCCAATCACCCCGAATCCCTTACCATGCTGTCGTCGATCGCCTACCAGCAGGGCGACGACGTCCAGGCCGAGGCCTATATCGACCGGGCGATCGCCGTCTACAAAGCCGTAGTCCAGCAGATGCCGCAAATGACCAAGGCGCGGGGGCCCCTGGTCAACCTGCTGCTCGCCAGGGGCCGCGTGCAGGAAGCCGAGAGCTATGCGGCCGACCTGGAGCTGACCATCAACCCGGTCCGCTCGACTGTCGCCGACTTCAGCCGCCGCCGACGCATCGGCAAGGAGCGGGGCTTGCCCGCCATGCTGATGAACACCCTGCCGAAATCGGCGAGCGAGAGCATCTGGAACAAACTGGCCGAGGGCCTGACCCTGGGTCAGGGCCACATTTCGGTCGGCCTTTTTCCCGATTGCTGCGTCGTCCCGATCCGCGTGAAAGCCGCCTGTGAAGGCGGCTTCATCGCCAAGGAACACCTTCCCGCCACGCCGTTCAACATCAAGTGCCTGGCCGACGGCGGCTTGACCCGCATGGTCTGCCACGTCCGGGACCCGCGGCAGGCCACCTTGTCCTGGGCACACTTCGTCCGCGACGACGTCAGCATGAGACTGATAGCGCCGATCTGGCGCAAGACCGTGCCGCCGACATCGGTCGACAAGGCCGATTTCGCCGGCTACGTGGATTGGTGCATCGAGCACTACCTGCCTCTGCTGATCGATTTCCTGCGGGGATGGACCGCGGTGGAACAGGATCCGCAGCGGCAGATCGAGGTCCTCGTGATGACCTTCGAAGAGTTCCTCGCCGAGCCGGACGACTATTGCGCGAGGGTCCTGGACCACTACGGGATCGACGGGACCCTTTTTCGGTCCGGCGCGGAGTCCGAGGTAGTGCATTTGCGCAAGGGCCAAGCCGAGGAGTGGCGCGGCGTCTTCAGCGCGGACCAGCGGGCGCGCGCCTGGAAGCTGATCCCGCGGGAGCTCGCCGAGCGGTTCGGCTGGTCGAAATGACACCGGGCCGGCGTCCCGGCTAGACGCTGGAACTCTGCGGCCCGAGGCGCTATTTTCAGCGTCAAGGATCGCGATAGGGGCACAGGTGTGCCGGAATCGCGGCAATAGGAGTGAGCCCATGACGACCCTTACCGTTTGGCGGTCGACGTCCGCACTGGCCCTGGCCGCGATGATGGGTCTGCTCGCCGCCTGCACTGGCGAGGAGACGGTCTACCCGCAGTCCAACAACCGTGTCATGGCGGGCAACCGCACCGCCTACGCGGAGAACGATGACACGATTTTCGGGCCCGGCGGCTTGGACTTCTTCGGCGGCGGCGACGAAGTGGCCCCGGGCGGCGGCGGCGGTATCGGCGTCAATTCCTATCTATGGCGCGCTTCGCTCGACACCATCTCCTTCATGCCGCTCGCGTCGGCCGACCCCTTCGGCGGCGTCATCATCACCGACTGGTACAGCCCGCCGGAAGCGACCCGCGAGCGCTTCAAGGTAAACGTCTACATCCTGGGTCGCGATCTGCGGGCCGACGGGCTGAGGGCCGCCGTGTTCCGGCAGCGTCAGGACACGCTCGGCAACTGGGTCGACGTCCAGGTAGACAATCGGACCGAGATCGACTTGGAAGACGCGATCCTGACGAGGGCGCGACAGCTCAGGATCGCGGCGGCACAGTAGGCTCATTTCCCGGCAATCCAGGATCAAAGGGCCGCTCGGGGAGCGGCGAAGGATGAGGCAGCGGCCCGTGACGCGGGATGCGCCGATGAAAGGCCCGCCATGAGCCGATACAACGTCAAGGAAATCGAGGCCAAGTGGCAGCGCCACTGGGACGAGTCCGGGTGCTTCGCGGTCGAGGAGCTGACCGACCGGCCGAAGTACTACGTGCTCGAGATGTTCCCCTATCCCTCCGGGCGGATCCACATGGGCCACGTGCGCAACTACACGATCGGCGACGTCATCGCCCGCTATAAGCGCGCCAAGGGCTTCAACGTGCTCCATCCCATGGGCTGGGACGCCTTCGGTCTGCCGGCCGAGAACGCCGCGATGAAGCAGAAGGTCCACCCGGCGAAGTGGACCCTGGAGAACATCGCGGTGATGCGCGCGCAGCTCAAGGGCATGGGCCTCTCGATCGACTGGAGTCGGGAGATCGCGACCTGCCTGCCGGACTATTACCGGCACGAGCAGAAGATGTTCCTGGACTTCCTCGAGGAGGGCCTGGTCTACCGCAAGGAGTCCTGGGTCAACTGGGATCCGGTCGACCAGACTGTCCTGGCCAACGAGCAGGTGATCGACGGCCGCGGCTGGCGCTCCGATGCCCTGGTCGAGCGGCGCAAGCTGGCCCAGTGGTTCTTCAAGATCACCGCCTACGCCGACGACCTGCTGGAGGCGCTTCAAACCCTGGACCGCTGGCCGGAGAAGGTCCGGGTCATGCAGGACAAGTGGATCGGCCGCTCGCGCGGCGCGCGGATCGACTTCCGGGTCAAGGACCGCAACCAGCCGCTCGAGGTCTTCACCACGCGGCCCGACACGCTCTTCGGCGCCTCCTTCTGCGCGCTCTCGCCGCACCACCCCCTCGCGGCCGAGCTCGCCAAGGACAGTCCCGAGCTGACCGCCTTCGTCGCCGAGTGCGACCGCCTGGGCACCAGCGAGGAGGCCATCGAGTCGGCCGAGAAGCGGGGCTTCGACACGGGGCTGAAGGCGCTGCATCCCTTCGTCGCGGGCCAGGAACTGCCGGTCTTTGTCGCCAACTTCGTGCTGATGGACTACGGGACGGGGGCGATCTTCGGCTGCCCGGCGCATGACCAGCGCGACCTCGACTTCGCTCGCAAGTACGGCCTGGCGGTACCGCCGGTGGTGCTGCCGGACGGCGAGGACGAGGGGAGCTACGCGATCGGCGACACGGCCTTCACCGGCGAGGGCCGGATCATCAACTCCGACTTCCTGAACGGCCTCTCGGTCGCCGAGGCGATCGACGCGGCGATCGGCCGGCTCGAGGCCGACAACCAGGGCAAGGGCGAGATCCAGTACCGCTTGCGCGACTGGGGCGTCTCGCGGCAGCGCTACTGGGGCTGCCCGATCCCGGTGATCCATTGTCCCGCCTGCGGGATCGTCCCGGTGCCGGAAGACGATCTGCCGGTGGCGCTGCCCGAGGACGCGCCCTTCGACAAGCCGGGCAACCCGCTGGCCCACCATCCGACCTGGAAGCTGGTCGACTGCCCGACTTGCGGCGGCGCGGCCGAGCGCGACACCGACACCATGGATACCTTCGTCGACTCCTCCTGGTACTTCGCCCGCTTCTGCAGCCCGAAGTCGGAACAGCCGGTGGATCGCGCGGCGGTCGACTACTGGCTGCCGGTGGACCAGTACATCGGCGGCATCGAGCACGCCGTGCTGCACCTGCTCTACTCGCGCTTCTTTACCCGGGCGATGAGCCAGTGCGGCTACCTGAAGCTCGACGAGCCCTTCGCCGGACTCTTCACCCAGGGCATGATCTGCCACGAGACCTACAAGGGCCCCGACGGCTGGCTCTCGCCCGACGAGGTGCGGCGGGTCGACGGCGGCATCGAGACCCTGGACGGCAATCCGGTGACCGCCGGACGCTCGGTGAAGATGAGCAAGGCGCTGCGCAATACCGTCGATCCGGAGCAGATCATCAGCACCTACGGCGCCGATACCGCGCGCTGGTACATGCTGTCGGACAGCCCGCCGGACCGCGACATGGAGTGGACCGATTCCGGCATCGAAGGGGTCTTCCGCTTCGTGCAGCGGCTCTGGCGGTTGGTCGGCGAGGCCCTGGACGCGCTGCCGCCGGCCGGCGCCCCCCTGCCGAACGACCTCGGCGCCGCCGCTCTCGATCTGCGCCGCGCGACCCACAAGACCATCGCGGCTGTGACCCAAAACGTCGAGCAGTTCCACTTCAACGTCGCGGTCGCCCGGACCCGCGAGCTGGCCAACGCCCTGGGCGCTTTCAAGGCCAAGAACAACGGCGACTATTGGGCGCAACGCGAAGCCTTGGAGATGCTCGTTCGGCTGGTCGGGCCGATGATGCCGCACTTGGCCGAGGAGCTCTGGCAGCGGCTCGGCCACAATACCTCTCTGGTCGAGGAGAGCTGGCCCGAGGCCGATCCGGCGCTCACCAAGGAAGACACCGTGACCATGGGAGTCCAGGTCAACGGCAAGCTGCGCGGCACGTTGACCCTCGCGCTTAACAGCGAGGAGGCGTCGGTCAGGGACGCGGCGCTCGCCCTCGAAGGCGTGCAGCGGGCCCTGGACGGCAAGGATCCGCGCAAGGTCATCGTGGTCCCGAACCGGATCGTCAATGTCGTCGCGTGACCGAGCCCTCGCTCTGCTGGTCGCCGCGCTGCTGACCGTTTCGGGTTGCGGCTTCCGGCCACTCTACGCACCCTCCGAAGGACCCGATACGGTCCAGCAGACCAGCTTCGCTCAGACCCGGATCGTTCCGCTCACGGGCCAGAGCGGGCAGAAGCTCCACAACCTGCTGCGTGACCGCCTCAATCCCGAAGGCCAGAGGGTCGAGCACCTCTACATTCTGCGGGTCTTGCTGGAGTCGCGGGTTGTCTCCCTGGGCATCCGGGAGGACGAGACCGCGACACGCGCCAATCTGATCGTGACGGCGATCTATACCCTGACCAGCCGGGAGGGTGCCGTCCTGTTCGAGGCCCGAAGCGAATCGGTCAATAGCTACAACATCCTGGATGCCTTCTATGCGACCTCGGTGTCAGAGGAGGACGCGCTCGACCGGGGCCTCAGGGAGGTCGCCAATGAAATCGAGCGGCGCCTCGGCATCTACTTCACACGCGACGCCTGAACCGGGGAGCGGCCGGTGAAAGTGACGCCCGCCAAGGCCGACGCCTTCGCGCGCAGGCCCGATCCGGCGGCGCGGGTCGTCCTGGTCTACGGTCCCGACGAGGGCCTCGTGCGGGAACGCGCCGAGACCCTGGCCCGGAGCGTGGTCGAGGACCTGAGCGATCCCTTCCGCATCGGTGAGCTGAGCGGGCCCGCGGTCGCGCAGGAACCGGCCCGGCTCTACGACGAGGCGGCCGCCCAGGCGCTGACCGGCGGCCGCCGTGTCCTGCGGATACGCCCGGCCGGCGACGAGCTCGCGCCGATCATGAAGGAGTTCCTGGCGGCGCCGCCCGGCGATTCGCTCGTCGTGCTGCAGGCCGGCGACCTGCCAGGCCGCTCGGCTCTGAGGAAGGTCATTGAGGCGTCACCGGCAGGGGCCGCCCTGCCGTGCTACCGCGACGATCCCGGCAGCCTCGCGGGCCTTCTGGGCTCGCTCTTGGCCGAGCAGGGTCTGAGCGCCTCGAGCGAGGCGATGGCCTACCTCGGCGCCTCCCTCGGCGCCGACCGCCAGTTGACCCGACGCGAGATTGAGAAGCTGGGCCTGTTCAAGGGACCCAACGGCGGCGAGATCACGTTGGACGAGGCCGTCGCGTCGGTCGGCGATAGCGCCTTTCTGACCTTGGAGGACCTGGCCTTCGCCGTCGGCGAGGGCGACCGGGCCCTCGTGGAGCGGAGCGTGCAGCGCGGCCAGGACGAAGGCCTGAACGGGGTCGCCATGCTGCGCAGCGTTGCCCGCCACCTCCAGCGGCTGCATCTGGCGAGCGGCGCGATCGCCGCCGGCACGCCCGGCGATCAGGCCTTGGCCCGCCTGCGCCCGCCGGTCTTCTGGAAGCAGAAGGCCCGCTTTCTGGATCAGTGCCGGCGGTGGACGCCGGCGCGCTTGGCGCGGGCGCTGGAGCAGCTGGTCGAGACCGAGCGGCGCTGCAAGACCAGCGGCGCGCCGGCCGAGCTGCTGGCCCGGCGGACGCTGCTAGAGCTAGCGGCCAAGGCGCCCCGGGCACGAAACTAGGAAAATAATCTTAACGCCAGTGGGTCACGCTGTTGTGGCCGGCGCCTCGAATCGCTTGAGGAGATCGTCGAGCTGCTCGACCGAGCGATAGAAGATCGAGAGGCGGCCGCCCTCGCCCTGGAAATCCACCGTGACCTTCATGCCGAGCAGGGCCGTCAGGTCCCGTTCGAGCGCGGCTGTATCGGGATCCTTGGGCGGCGATTTCTTCTGCTTGGGGCGCTTCCGCCGACCGCTGTCCTCGCGCGCCATGTCTTCGGCCTGGCGCACGCTCATGCCCTCGGCGAGCACCTTCTTCGCGGCCGCCTCGGGGTCCGTCGACGTGAGGAGGGCTCGGGCGTGTCCGGCACTGATCCGGCCGTCGGCGACCAGGGTCTTGACGCCTGCCGGCAGGGACAGCAGGCGTAGCGTGTTGGCGACGTGGCTGCGGCTCTTGCCGACCGCCACGGCCAGGGCTTCCTGGCTGTATTCGAACTCCTGGATCAGCCGCTCGTAGGCCGCGGCTTCCTCCAGGGGGTTGAGGTCCTGTCGCTGGACGTTCTCGACCAGGGCGATTTCCAGGCACTGCTGGTCGCTGAGCTCGCGGATGATGACCGGCACGTCGTGCAGCTGCGCAAGCTGCGCCGCACGCCAGCGCCGCTCGCCGGCGACGATCTCGAAATCGCTCGGCCGCTCCGGGTGGCGCCGGACGACGATCGGCTGCAGGATCCCGTTCTCACGGATCGAGTTGGCCAGCTCCTGGATCGCCTCGGTATCGAAGTGCCGGCGGGGCTGTTTCGGATTGGGATGGATGTTCCCGACCGGGACCTGCTTCGAGGCGCGCACCCTGTCGAGGTCGGCGTAGTCCTGGTCCTCTTCGCCGAACAGGGCGGCAAGACCGCGTCCGAGGTTGGTTCTTTGTTCGCTGGCCACCACTACGTCTCGTCTGGGTTAGGAAACAAGAAAGGGATCAAGGGTACCGCCAGCCTGCTCGTTCTTCAGGATCTCTCCGGCCAGATGGATGTAAGCCTGCGAACCGGCGCAGTGCATATCGTAGAGCAGCACCGGCTTGCCGTGGGACGGCGCCTCGGAGACCCGGACGTTTCTTGGAATCACGGTTTCATAGACCTTGGAGCCGAGGTGGGCCCGGACGTCGCGCGCGACCATTTCGGAGAGGTTGTTGCGCCGGTCGACCATGGTCAGGACGATCCCTTGAATCTCCAGGGCCGGATTGAACCCGCGCTTCACCCGCTCGACCGTGCTCAACAAGTGGGACAGTCCCTCCAGGGCATAGAACTCCGTCTGCAGGGGCACCAGGACGGCGTGGGCGGCGACCAGGGCGTTCAGAGTGAGGAGGCCGAGCGCGGGCGGGCAATCGATCAGCACGAAGTCGAAGCGGTCCGCCGCGCCCTTCAGCGCGTTGCGCAGCTTGAATTCCCGGTCGCGCGCCGATACCAGCTCGACCTCGGCGCCGATCAGCTCGATGGAAGACGGGACCAGGGTCATGCCGCGGACCATGGTTTCCACTTCCACGAAGTCTATTGCGCAGCCCTCGGTTAATACTTGGTAAATGCTGCGCGCCCGATTCGAGCGCAGCAGGCCGAGCCCGGTTGTCGCGTTGCCCTGGGGATCGAGGTCGACCACCAGGACCCGCTTGTCGCAAGCGGCCAGGGCCGTCGCCAGGTTGATCGCGGTCGTGGTCTTGCCGACACCGCCCTTCTGGTTGGCGATGGCCAGCACCCGCGCGGCGCGGCGCGGCGGGGGCGTCCCTTCAACGAGGTATGGCCTCATCATCTGCGTCCTCGACGTCGAGCGTGATGCGAAGGATTTTACTGTGAGGGTTTGTGCAACTGTCATGATGCACCACCTCCAGTTTCTCTTGTTTGCAGAGCGCGGTCAATTCTTGATCGACGTCGGCGCCCTTGGGAAAGAGGCAGCAGAGCGGCCGTCCTGGGCGGCGGGACGGAAATCGCCGCGCGTGGGTGAGCAGCTCCGCAAGCGGCGCGAAGGCCCTGGCGGTGACCACATCGACCGGGAAGGGGGTCAGCTGCTCGAGCCGCTCGGCGATCACGGTGGCCTCGGTGCCGGTCACGCGCGCCGCCTCGCGCAGGAAGGCGGCCTTGCGCTGGTCGGCCTCGATCAAGTGGACCTCGCCGGCACCCATGATGGCGAGAACCAGGCCGGGGAAGCCGGCGCCGCTGCCGAAGTCGACCAGGACGCGCCGGCCGGAGGCATCAGGCGGCGGCAGCAGCGGGAAGAGCTGCGCCGAGTCGAGCAGATGGCGCTGCCAGAGCTCGTCGAGGGAAGCCCGGCTGACCAGGTTGATCCGGCGGTTCCACGTCTCCAGCAGCGCGGCGAAGCGACCGAGGCGCTCAGCCGTTTCACGTGAAACACCGGTCTCACGCCGGAACGCCTCGGCGCCCGAGACCTTAACTATGCCGCGTCTTCCCGGGATGGATCCGGACCTCGCTTCACGTGCCGCAGCAGCGCGACCAAGGCGGCCGGCGTCACGCCGGGCAGGCGGGCGGCCGCGCCCAGCGTCTCGGGCCGTGCCTCGGCCAGGATCTGCCGTACCTCGTTCGACAAGCCGCCGACCGCCGCCAGATCCAGGGTCTCCGAGAGGGCCAGCGCCTCGTCGCGCCGATAGGCCAAGATGTCGGCCTCCTGCCGTTCCAGGTAGCCGGCGTAGTGGGCGTCGGTCTCGATCTGCGAAAGGACAGCCGGCGCCAGGCCACTCAGCTCGGGCCAGACCCGGAGCAGGGCCTCGGGCGCGATCTCGGCATAGCGCAAGAGGTCGAAGGCGCTGCGGCGCTTGCCGTCCCTGCGGACCTTGATCCCGGCGTGGGCCAGCGCGTCGGGCGTCGCCGTGAGACGGCGGACCAGGTCGCGGCCCTGCTTGAGCGCGGCCATCTTGGAGCGGAAGGCGCGCTCCCGAGGACCCGCCACGCAGCCGAGCGCGAGGCCGCGCTCGGTCAGGCGCTGGTCCGCGTTGTCGGCGCGCAGCCGCAGACGGTACTCGGCCCGGCTGGTGAACATGCGGTAAGGCTCGGTGACGCCGCGCCCCACCAGGTCGTCGATCATCACCCCGATGTAGGCCTCGGCCCGGTCGAGGCGGAAGTCGGGCCGGCCGCCGCCGGCCAGCAGGGCCGCGTTGAGGCCGGCGAGCAGGCCCTGGGCCGCCGCTTCCTCGTAGCCGGTGGTGCCGTTGATCTGCCCGGCCAGGAACAGCCCGGGGATCCGGCGGGTCTGCAGGCCGCCGTCGAGCGAACGCGGATCGACGTAGTCGTACTCGATCGCATAGCCCGGCTGCAGCATGACCGCCCGCTCAAGGCCCGGGATCTCCCGCAGCATCGCCGCCTGGACCGCGAAGGGCAGGGAGGTCGAGATGCCGTTGGGGTACACCGTCGGGTCGTCCAAGCCCTCGGGCTCGAGAAAGATCTGGTGCCGCTCGCGCTCGGCGAAGCGCACCACCTTGTCCTCGATCGAGGGACAGTAGCGCGGGCCGCTGCTCTCGATCTGGCCCGAGTAGATCGGCGCACGATGCAGGTTGGCGCGAATCAGCTCATGGACCCTTGGGTTCGTATAGGTGATATGGCAGTCGACCTGTGGCGCCGTGATCGCCTCGGTCAACGTCGAGAAGGGCTCCGGCGGGTCGTCCCCCGGCTGCCGCTCGAGCCCGGCATGGTCGATGGTCCGGCCGTCGAGACGCGGCGGCGTGCCGGTCTTCAGCCGGCCGAGCGGGAAGCCGTGGGATTCGAGGGTCCGCGCCAGACCAACCGCCGGCGCCTCGCCGACCCGGCCAGCGGGCCGGGTCTCCTCGCCGATGTGGATCACCCCGCGCAGGAAGGTTCCGGTCGTCACTACGACGGCGCGGGCCGAGAGCGTCTCGCCCGCGGCGTCGCGGATGCCCGTGCAGCGGCCCTCGGCGTCGGTCACGATATCCTCCACCGCCGACGGCCGGACCGTCAGGTTCACCTGCTCCTGCAGCAGGTCCTGCACCGCCGCGCGGTAGAGCGCGCGGTCCGCCTGGGCGCGCGGCCCGCGCACCGCGGGTCCCTTGCGCCGGTTGAGCACGCGGAACTGAATGCCGGAGCGATCGATCGCGCGGCCCATGATCCCGTCCAGGGCATCGATCTCCCGGACCAGATGTCCCTTGCCGAGGCCGCCGATCGCCGGGTTGCACGACATGACGCCGATGGTCTCGACCTTGTGGGTCGCCAACAGAGTCCGGGCGCCGAGGCGCGCCGCGGCGGCCGCCGCCTCGCAGCCCGCGTGTCCTCCCCCCACCACGATCACGTCGAAGTCGCTCATGGCGGAAGAGATAGGTCCTGCCGGAACCAGAGTCAAAAACCCGGGCCCTGTTTCACGTGAAACATGGTTACTTTCCGATGCAGAAATCCCGGAACACCAGGTCCAGCACGTCCTCGACGTCGACCCGCCCGGTGATCCGGCCGAGCGCCTGGACGGCGCCGCGCAGCTCCTCCGCCATCAGCTCCGGTTCGCTGAGCACCGCCGCGCGCCGCAAGGCCGCGGCGCAGCTCTCGAGCGCCTCGCGATGCCGCGCACGGGTCACCAAGGCGGCCTCGCCGCCGCCCTCGAGGCCGTCTCGCGCCCGCCGCTCGATCGCCCCGACGAGCGCGTCCAGGTTCTCCCCGGTCAGGGCCGAGAGCCACAGGGTCTCGTAGCCGGCCGGCCGAACTGGCGCCCTCTCCTCGACCAAATCCGCCTTGTTGAACACCACCAGCGCCCCCGGCGACAGGACCGTGAGCACCGCTGGGTCGGGCGCCCCGGCGGCATCGAACACCGCGATCTGGAGATCCGCTGCTTCGGCCCGGTTCAAGGCCCGGCGGATACCCTCCCGCTCGATCGCCTCCTGCGGCCCGGCACCGGCCTCGCGCACGCCCGCCGTGTCGATCAGAGTGACGGGAAAGCCGCCGAGATCAAGGTGCACCTCGATGACGTCGCGGGTCGTTCCCGCGGTCTCCGATACGATCGCCGCGTCGCGCCGGGCCAACGCATTCAGCAGGCTCGACTTGCCACTATTGGGCGGACCCAGCAGCACGACCTGATAGCCCGCCCGCAGCCGCTCGCCGCCGCGCTGCGCCAGGGACGCCCCGATCTCGGCAGCCAGTTCGGCGATCTCGTCGCGCACTTCCGCCGGCAGGGAGTCCGGCAGGTCCTCGTCCGGAAAGTCGATCGACGCCTCGGCGTGGGCCAGGGCCGTCACCGCCCGCTGGCGCCAGGCCTCGGTCGTCTCCGCCAACGCGCCCAGAGCCTGGCGCAGCGCCTGGCGCCGCTGGGCCTCGGTCTCGGCATCGATCAGGTCGGCCAGCCCCTCGGCCGCGCTCAGGTCGAGCTTATCGTTGTCGAAGGCCCGCCGGGTGAACTCACCCGGATCGGCCAGCCGCAAGCCCTCGATTCCGGCCAGGCAGTCCAGCGCGGCCGCGACCACCGCCCGGCCGCCGTGGACGAGCAGCTCCGCCATGTCCTCGCCGGTATAACTGCCCGGGCCGGGGAACCAGAGCGCAAGCCCCCGGTCGATGGCGTCGCCGTCCGGCCGCCGCAAGGTCGCCAACGTCGCCCTGCGCGGGCTCGGCATGGGGCCGTCCAGGATCCGCGCGAGAGCCGCCGCGGTGCCCGGTCCGGAGATCCGCAGGACCGCGACGCCGGCGCGTCCCGGCGGCGTGGAGAGGGCGAAGATGGTCGGTCGGGGCGTTTCGATCATGCCGTCGGGGCGCGGGTCTCCCTTACGGCGCCTCGTCCTCGGGCCGGAGCATCAGACGTTCCACGCGGCGGCCGGCCACGACGTGCTCGCGCAGGATCTCTTCGACGTCCGCGATGGTCCGGTAGCTGTACCAGACGCCCTCGGGGTAGATCACCATGGTCGGCCCCAGCTCGCAGCGGTCCAGGCAGCCGGCCGCGTTGATGCGCACGTCGGTCAGGCCCAGTTCCTTGGCCTTCGCCTTCATGTGATTGCGCAGGGCGATCGCCTTCTTCTCCTTGCAGCATCCCCGTGGGTGGCCCGCCGGCCGCTCGTTGGTGCAGCAGAAGACGTGCCGCCGGTAGAAGAGGGCGGGGTCGCCGCCCTCGATGGAAGTCTCTCCGTCCGCCACCGTCACCTCTCGTCGCCTCACGCCCGTCGCCGCCCGAGAAGCCCCAGAAGCTTTGAGGTTGAGCGGCGCTGCCGGCAAATCCATAGTTGCGGGGCGCGCCCCGCCAGACCGGCGCCTGTGCCGCGAACAAGGGAAGCCAGAGGGCCGATGTCCGAGAACCGCCTCGCCGGGGAAACCAGTCCCTACCTCCTACAGCACAAGGACAATCCCGTCCATTGGTATCCCTGGGGCGAGGCGGCCTTCGCCGCCGCCCGCGACAGCGGCCGGCCGGTCCTGCTCTCGGTCGGCTACGCCGCCTGCCACTGGTGCCACGTCATGGCCCACGAGTCCTTCGAGGACGAGGACACGGCGGCGGTCATGAACGAGCTCTTCGTCAACATCAAGGTCGACCGCGAGGAGCGCCCCGACCTGGACACCATCTACCAGTCGGCGCTCGCCCTCCTGGGCGAGCAGGGCGGCTGGCCCCTGACCATGTTCCTGACCGCCGACGGCGCGCCCTTCTGGGGCGGCACCTACTTCCCGCCGGCGCCGCGCTTCGGGCGGCCGGCGTTCGAGCAGGTGCTCCGCCAGATCGCCGCGGCCTACCGCGAAAAGCAGGACGCCGTGGCCCAGAACGCGGACCAGATCCAGGCGAAGCTCGCCGAGCTGTCGCAGAATCTCCCCGGCCAGGTCTTCGGCGCGGCGGTCAACGATCAGGTCGCCGAGCGTCTGGTGCGGGAGTTCGACCCCTTCCACGGCGGTCTGGGCCACGCGCCGAAATTTCCCCAGCCTTCGATCCTCAAGCTGATCTGGCGCGCCTGGAAGCGCAGCGATGCCGAGCCCTACCGCAAGGCGGTCGAGACGACTCTCATCCGGATGTCCCAGGGCGGCATCTACGATCACCTGGGCGGCGGCTACGCGCGCTACGCCGTGGACAACCGCTGGCTCGTGCCGCACTTCGAGAAGATGCTCTACGACAACGCCCAGCTGATCGAGCTGCTGACCTGGGCCTGGCAGGAGACCGGCGACCCGCTCTACGAGACTCGCGTGCGCGAAACCGTCGGCTGGGCGCTGCGCGAGATGATCGCGAAGACGGAGGGCGACGCGCCGAGCGGCGCCTTCGCCTCGTCGTACGACGCCGACAGCGAGGGCGAGGAGGGCAAGTTCTACGTCTGGCAGGCCGAGGAGATCGACCGCCTGCTCGGGCCCGACGCCGAGACCTTCAAGGCGGCCTACGACGTCACGCCGGGCGGCAACTGGGAGGGCCACACGATCCTGAACCGGCTCGGTCAGGATTCCCTCTTCGACGAGGGACAGGAGGCCGCCCTGTCGCGTTCGCGCAACGTCCTCTTCGAGGCCCGCGCCGAGCGGCCCTGGCCGGGCTGGGACGACAAGGTCCTAGCCGACTGGAACGGGCTGATGATCGCCGCCCTGGCACGCGCCGCCGCGGTGTTCGGCGAACCGGGCTGGCTCGCCGCCGCCCAGTCCGCCTTCCGCTTCGTGACCGAGACCATGACGGTGGACGGGCGGCTGCGCCACGCCTGGCGCCGGGGCAAGCTGAACCACCCGGCGACCCTGGACGACTACGCCAATCTCTGCGAAGCCGCCCTGGCGCTGCACGAGGTTACAGGACTATTGTCCTATATCGATCAAGCCGTGGCCTGGCTCGACATCCTGGACGCCCACTACTGGGACAGCGACTCGGGCGGCTACTTCCTGACCGCGGCGGACACGGAGCGGCTGATCGTGCGCACCAAGACGGTCCACGACAATGCCACCCCGGCCGGCAACGGCACCCTGGCGGGGGTCCTCGCCCGGCTCTACCACCTCACCGGCGAGCACCGGCACCGCGACCGCGCGGAAGCGCTGATCGGCGCCTTCGCCGGCGAGCTGCAGCGCAACATCTTTCCTCTCGCGACCCTGCTGAACGGGGTCGAGCTTCTGGAGAACGCGCTCCAGGTGGTCGTCCTCGGCGACCGCGACTCGCCCGCCGTCCGGGCGCTGCTCGCCCCGGTGACCGGGACCTGCCTGCCCAACCTCGTGCTCCAGGTGATCGACGACACCGGCACCCTGCAGACCGGTCACCCGGCCCGCGGCAAGGCCCGCGTCGAGGACAAGGCGACGGTCTACCTGTGCCGCGGCACGACCTGCTCGCTGCCGATCACCGACCCGGAAGAGCTGGCGCGCGCCCTCGCGGCCTAGCGGATGACAAGGGCCCGACCCGCGCGATAGAGTCCGCCCGGGAAGCAACAGGGAGGGGAAAGATGCCCGACATCACGATCAAGGGCGCCGACGGCGAGTTCGGCGCCTATCTCGCCATGCCGTCCGGCACGCCGGCGGCCGGCGTCGTCGTCGCCCAGGAGATCTTCGGCGTCAACCAGGTCATGCGCGGCGTCTGCGACTGGCTGGCTGGCCAGGGCTACCTGGCCTGCTGCCCGGACCTGTTCTGGCGCATCGAGCCGGGCATTCAGATCACCGACAAGACCGAGGCCGAGTGGAAGCGGGCCTTCGAACTGTTCGGCCTGTTCGACGTCGACAAAGGCATCGAGGACATGAAGGCGACGCTCGGCGCGCTGCGCGCCCACGAGGCCTGCTCGGGCAAAGTCGGCACGGTCGGATACTGCCTCGGCGGCAAGATCGCCTACCTGATGGCGACCCGCTCCGACGCCGACTGCAACATCAGCTACTACGGCGTCGGCCTGGACGAGCTGCTCGGGGAAGCGGGCAGCATCGCCAAGCCGGCGATGCTCCACGTCGCCGAGAAGGACCAGTTCGTGCCGGCCGAGGCCCAGGCCAAGATCAAGGCCGGTCTCGAGGGCCACGCCCAGGTGACGCTCCACGTCTACCAGGGCCAGGACCACGCCTTCGCGCGCGAGGGGGGCGAGCACTACAACAAGGCCTCGGCGGATCTGGCCAACGGCCGGACCCTCGACTTCTTCAAGGCGAACCTCTCATGACCCACGCGATCCGCATCCACCAGCCCGGCGGCGCGGACGCGCTCTCCTGGGACGAGGTCGACGTCGGCAAGCCCGGTCCCGGCGAGGTCCGGCTGGAACAGACGGCGGTCGGCCTCAACTACATCGACGTCTACCACCGCAGCGGGCTCTACCCCCTGCCGCAGATGCCGGCGGTCATCGGCATGGAGGCGGCCGGCCGGGTCGAAGCCGTGGGCGAGGGGGTGACCGAGCTCCAGCCCGGCGACCGGGTCGCCTATGCCGCCGCGCCGCCCGGCGCCTACGCCGAGGCGCGGGTCCTGCCGGCCCACCGCGTGGTCAAGCTGCCCGATGGCATCTCCGACCGGCAGGCCGCCGGCATGATGCTGCAGGGCATGACCGTCGAGTACCTGATCCGCCGCACCTACCGGGTGAAGGCGGGAGACACGGTGCTGTTCCACGCCGCCGCCGGCGGGGTCGGCCTGATCGCCTGCCAGTGGCTCAAGGCGCTCGGCGTCACCGTGATCGGCACGGTCGGCTCCGAGGAGAAGGCGGCGCTCGCCAAGGCCCACGGCTGCACCCATACGATCAACTATCGGAGCGAAAACTTCGCCGAACGGGTCAAGGAGATCACCGGCGGCGCCGGCGTCCCCGTGGTCTACGACTCGGTCGGCAAGGACACCTTCGAGGGCTCCCTCGAGTCTCTGGCGCCGCTCGGCATGATGGTCACCTTCGGCAACGCCTCGGGCCCAGTCCCGCCCTTCGACCTCGGGCGGCTGGCGGCGCTCGGCTCGCTGTTCATCACCCGACCGACCCTGATGACCTACACCGCGAAGCGCGAGGACCTCGTGGCCAGCGCCCAGGCTCTTTTCGGGGTCGTAACGGACGGCAGCGTCAAGATCGAGGTCAAGCAGACCTATCCCCTGAAGGAGACGGCCCAGGCCCACCGCGACCTGGAGGGCCGCAAGACCACGGGCTCGACCGTTCTGCTGCCGTAACGACCGCGCCCAGGCCCGCCGACATGCCGCCGAGCGCCGAGGCCGGGCGGTCCTCCCTGCTCGGCGTCGCCTGCGTGGTCGGGGCGGGCTTCGCCTTCACGACCAACGACATGGCGATCAAGTGGCTGAGCGGCGACTACCCGCTGCACCAGATCATCCTGGCACGCTCGGTGATCGCCGTTCTGCTTACCCTGGCGATCCTGGTGCCCCTGGAGGGCGGCTACCGGAACCTGCTCTCGTCGCGCTGGCGCCTGCACCTGCTGCGCGGCGGCGCCGTTGTGCTGGCCAACATGGCGTTCTTCCTCGGCCTCGCCTCGCTGCCCCTCGGCGAAGCGACGGCGATCTTCTTCGTCGCCCCGCTCCTGATCACGGCGCTCTCGGCGGTCATGCTGGCAGAGCGAATCGGCCCGCGCCGAAGCCTCGCCGTCCTGGTCGGCTTCGCCGGCGTGCTGGTCATGCTGCGCCCCGGCACCGAGGCCTTCCGGACCGCGGCGCTACTGCCGCTGGCCGCCGCCCTCTGCTACGCCCTGGTGCAGATCCTGACCCGCAAACTGGGCAACACCGAGCGCGCCTCGACCATGGCGGTCTATATCCAGGTCTGCTTCGTGATCGTCAGCGGCGGCTTCGGGCTTGTCGCCGGCGACGGCCGCTTCGCCGGCCCCGATGCCGGGCCGCAGATCGACTTCCTGCTGCGCGCCTGGGTCTGGCCTCCGGCGTCCGACGCCGCCATCATGCTGGGGCTCGGCCTGCTCAGCTCCCTGGGCGGCTACCTCATGAGCCAAGGCTACCGACTGTCCGAGGCCGCGCTGGCCGCTCCCTTCGAGTACGCCGCCCTGCCGCTCGCCGTTTTCTGGAGCGTCGTGGTCTGGGGCGACTGGCCCGACCGGGTTGCCTGGCTCGGCATCGCGCTGATCTGCGGCGCTGGGCTCTTCGTCTTCTACCGTGAATCGGCCCTCGGCAAGAGGATCGCGCTCCGCCGCCCCATGCCGCGCAACCGCTAGACGGCGCGCAGCCTTTCCAGGGCGTAGGCGCCCGCGGTCGCCGCGAGGGCTACGGCCAGCAGTCCGACCGCGGTCAGCCAGTTGTCGAGCAGGTCCGGGGCCGCGAGCAGCACCAGGCCCAGTCCCAGCATCATCACACCGGACAGGAGCTTGAGCATTCGGCCCTGGAACTCGCTCAGCTTCCGGCCGCCGAGCGAGAACGTGAAGACGCAAAGGATCGCCAATAGCGGCAGGATGTAGATCACGTTGTAGAGCGCGAGATAGAGGTAGTAGCCCGACGTCGAGAGCTCGCTCAGCGTCAGCGCCCGCGTGTAGACCATCGGCAGCCCGCTGGTGCACAGCAGCTCGTAGGTGTTGGCTGCGATCGCCAGCGTCACGGTCCCAACCAGCAGCGCCGGCAGGTTGTCGGCCGAGATCAGGCCGCGCATCCGATCGAACAGGCCGGGCTTCGCGTGTTCCGGGATCGTCAGGCTCGGCCCCCGCCGGAACCAGAAGAAGTCCTTGATGTTGACCAGCGCCAGCGCGACGGCGACCGCGCCCGCGACCAGGGTCACGGCGCGAACGCCCTCCAGCACAAGGAAGAGGTTCAGCCAGGCGGCCATGAAGACGAAGTAGAGCAGGCCGGAGAAAAGAACGAAGATGCCGCCGACCAGGACCATCCGCGCCCGGCTGCGCGCGTGCACCAGCAGGCTCAGGAGGAACAGCAGAACGAAGAAGGCGCAGGGGTTGAAGGCGTCGAGGCCGCCGAGGATCACGGTCAAGACCGGCAGCGACATCTGCCCGGCGTCGACCCGCCCCAACAGCGGCAGATCGACCACCGGCGGCGCCGTTTCCTCCGCTACCGGCGGAACCGCGAGCTCCTCTTGCAGGAAGGCCCGGCAGGCGTCCGCCATTGCGCCCAGCGCAGCGCCGCTGCCCTCGGCGTTGTCGAAGCCGACGACCATTCGGCCGCAGAGGAAGAACGTGGGCACGCCCCGGATCTCCTCGCCTAGCTCGGCCGCCAAGGTCGCGAAGAGAGCGCGGTTCTCCGGCGACTCCGTAACCTCGTAGGATTGGATCAGGAGCCAGGGGCGCTCCCGGCCCAGCGGCTCCAAGAAGCTGAGCGCGCGGGCGCAGTGCGGACAGGTCTCCGACCAGAAGAAGTGGAGCTTCACCCGGACGTCTTCGGACGTCTCGGCCTTGTACCAGAAGGTATCCTTGGCCTGCGGCGCCTGGGCCCGGGCATCGAATGTTGCGAACCCGAGGACAGCGGTCAGCAGGATGAGGGTGACGACCCTAAGCCGCGAGCCGATCATCGGAAATCGTCAGGCCCCGGCCGGGACACGGGCGCGGCCCTGCCGTTTGGATGCGCGCTCGCTTTCAGTCATGGCCCGGACTCGATCTGACGACCCGATCTGACGTCGGCGCCCAGCCTAGGCAAGAGCCGCCGGGACCGCGTTGCGCCAGATCAACGCCACAGAAAAACCGAGAGGGAGACTTGGCCGGCGCTAGCTCGGCTTGTTCATCGACTCGAAGAAGTCTTCGTTGTTCTTCGTGCCCTTGAGCCGGTCGATCAGGAACTCGACGGAGTCGGTCACGCCCATGGGCATGAGGATCCGGCGCAGCACCCACATCTTGGAGAGGGTGCCCTTGTCGACCAGGAGCTCCTCCTTGCGGGTGCCGGACTTGCCGATGTCCATGGCCGGCCAGACCCGCTTGTCGGCCAGCTTGCGGTCGAGCACGATCTCCGAGTTGCCGGTGCCCTTGAACTCTTCGAAGATCACTTCGTCCATGCGGCTGCCGGTATCGATCAGGGCGGTCGCGAGGATCGTCAGGCTGCCGCCTTCCTCGATGTTCCGCGCCGCGCCGAAGAAACGCTTCGGCCGCTGCAGGGCGTTGGCGTCGACGCCGCCGGTCAGCACCTTGCCCGAGCTGGGCACGACGGTGTTGTAGGCCCGTGCCAGACGGGTGATGGAGTCGAGCAGGATCACGACGTCCTTCTTGTGCTCGACGAGGCGCTTGGCCTTCTCGAGAACCATCTCGGTCACCTGGACGTGGCGGGTCGCCGGCTCGTCGAAGGTCGAGCTCACCACCTCGCCCTGCACCGAGCGGTCCATGTCGGTCACCTCCTCGGGCCGCTCGTCGATCAGCAGCACGATGAGGTAGACCTCGGGGTGGTTGGTCGCCACGGACTTCGCCAGGTTCTGCAGGATCATGGTCTTGCCGGTTCGCGGCGGCGCCACGATCAGCGCGCGCTGGCCCTTGCCGAGCGGCGCCGTCAGGTCGATCACCCGCGGCGTCAGATCCTTGATCGTCGGATCCTCGATCTCCAGCTTGATCTTCTCGTCGGGATAGAGCGGCGTCAGGTTGTCGAAATTGATCCGGTGCCGCGCCTTCTCCGGCGGGTCGAAGTTGATCTCGTTGACCTTCAGCAGCGCGAAGTAGCGCTCGCCGTCCTTGGGCGAGCGGATCTGCCCTTCGACGGTGTCGCCGGTCCTCAGGCCGAAACGGCGCACCTGGCTCGGGCTCACGTAGATGTCGTCGGGGCCCGGCAGATAGTTGGCTTCCGGCGAGCGGAGAAAACCGAAGCCGTCCTGTAGGACCTCCAGCACGCCGCCGCCGTAGATCGCAATGTCGTTGTCGGCCAGCTGCTTCAGGATCGCGAACATCATGTCCTGCTTGCGCAGGGTGCTCGCGTTCTCGATCTCGAGGTCCTCCGCGTAGGCGAGCAGGTCCGCCGGGCTCTTGGTTTTCAGCTCTTGAAGGTTCATCGAATTGCCTGTGGTGGGTGAACCGACCGCGGCCGGCTGGCGATTTTCTGCTGTGGAAGCCGTGTCGCCCGTAGCGGGAGCCGAACTCTAATCGTCGGATTTGCGCCAGGACTTTGGAAGGAAACTCGGAACGCGGTACTTAAGCCGCTGATCCTTATGTGGGGGATGTCACGGCAAGAGGCAAGCGCAATAAACTAAATTTTCCGTTAGCAATCCAGGCAATAGAGCATGACGGATATGTTTCGACTGAATGTCGTTTAGATCGGCTTGACCACTGCCAAGACGACGATGCCCAAGAGGAAGAGCGTTGGAACCTCGTTCATGATCCGGAAGAACCGAGCGTCGTGGCGGTTCTCGTCGGCCTCGAACTGTCGGCGCCAGCGCGCGAAGAAGATGTGAGCGACCTGCATACCGACCAGCAGCGCCACCTTGGCCTGAAACCAGGCCTCGCCCCAGGCGTCGATGTGCACCGCCAGCACAAGGCCGAGGAGCCAGGACGCGATCATGGCCGGGTTCATAATCGCGCGCAGCAGGCGGCGCTCCATGACCTTGAAGGTCTCCGACTGAACCGATCCGGCTTCGGCCCCGCAGTGATAGACGAAGAGGCGGGGCAGATAGAGCATGGCCGCCATCCAGGCGATCACCGCGATCACGTGGAGCGCCTTGACCCAGAGGTAGCCCTCGCCGAGGAAGCCGCTCACCGCTCGCCTCCGGCCGCCGCTTGCCGCCGCGGGCAGCGGCTCCACTCCTTCGGACAGGCGGGACCGCCGCCGGCGGTGCAGAGCCCGCCCTCGGGCCCGCGCAGCGCCTCCCCGACCAGCCCCGCGAGGCCCGCGATGAAGCCCTCGCCCGCGTCCACGGTCGGCACGCGCACGTAGGTCTCTACGCCCGACTCCTCGGCCAGCTCCCGGTATTCGATGTCCAGCTCGACCAGGGTTTCGGAATGCTCGGAGACGAAGGCGATAGGCACCAGGACGACCGGCACGCCGTCAGCACCGGCGCGCTTGATCTCGTCCTCGGTCGCCGGACCGATCCATTCCAGCGGCCCGACCCGGCTCTGGTAGCAGACCACCCAGTCGAGGTCCTCCTGGCCGATCGCCCGGGCCACCGCCGCCGCGCTCTGCTCGACCTGCCACTGATAGGGATCGCCGCCGTCCACGACCTTCTTGGGCAGGCCGTGCGCCGAGAACAGCAGCCGCGGCTTTCCCCCCTTCGCGGCCTCGGCCAGCGCCGGCCGCACCAGGTCGCACACCCGGTCGACGAAGCCCTGCTCGACCGGATAGCAGCAGACCGCCGTCGCCGGCGCGCCGAGACCCGCCTTCCGCGCCGCCTTGGACCAGGCGCCGAGCGACGAGCCGCTGGTAGTGGTCGAGTATTGCGGGTAGAGCGGCAGGAGGACGATGCGGTCCGGCGCGAAGTCGGTCACGGCGCGCACCGTCTCCTCGGTCAGCGGATGCCAGTAGCGCATGGCGATGAAGACCTTCGCTTCGTGCTCGCGCCCTAACGCCCGCTCCAGCGCCGTCGCCTGGGCCTCGGTGTTGGGCAGGAGCGGCGAGCCGCCGCCGAGGTGCTCGTAGATCTCGCGGGCGATCGGTGCCCGTCGGGACGAGATCAGCTTGGCCAGCAACCAGCGGAACGGCTGCGGCACAGAGATGATCGCCGGGTCGTTGAACAGATTGAACAGGAACGGCTGGACGGACTCGGGCTTGTCCGGTCCCCCCAGATTGAACAGCACCACGGCGATCCGGCTCATGACGTCCCTCGAGTGCCGGCGCCCGGCTAGGCCCGGTGCCTGCGCACCTGCGCCACCAAGGCCTCGACATGCTCGGGCCGAGCCGCGGGCACGATGCCGCCACCGAGATTGAAGACCAGCGGTCCGTCCCCCAGCCGATCGAGAATGCGCGCCACGCCGTCGTGCAGCGCGGCGCCGCCGGCGACCACGAGCGCCGGGTCGAGGTTGCCCTGAAGCGTCACCCGGGGCTGCAGGACCTCACGCGCCCAATCGAGCGGTACGGTACTGTCGATCGACAGGCATTCGGCCCCCGCCTCCTGGGCGAAGTCGCGATAGTAGAGCCCGGCGCCCCGGGGGAAGGCGATGATCGGCACCGTCGGATGGCTCTCCTTGACCCGCCGCACGATCTCCTTGATCGGGGCTAGCGACCAGCGCTGGATCGCCCCGTCCGGCAAGGCGCCGGCCCAGGAATCGAACACCTGCAGGGCCTCGGCGCCGGCCTCGACCTGGGCGATCAGGTAGCGGGAGGTGGCATCGACCAGCAGGTCGATCAGCTGCTGGAAGCCTTCCGGGTCGCCGTAGGCCCAGGTCTTTATCTTGGTGTAGTCCTTCGAGCTCCCGCCCTCGACCATGTAGCTGGCGACCGTCCAGGGCGCGCCGGCAAAGCCGATCAGGGCGGTTTCCTCGGGCAGCTCTCGCCGCAGCCGGGTCACGGTCTGGTAGACCGGTGCCAGGGCTTCGTGCAGGCCCGCAAGCGAAAGACGCTCGAGCTCTGCCACCGTGGCGACGGGATCGACCCGCGGCCCGGCGCCCTCCTCGAACCAGACCCGCTGGCCGACGGCGTGCGGGATCACCATGATGTCCGAGAACAGGATCGCCGCGTCGAAGCCGTAGCGCCGGATCGGCTGGAGCGTGGCCTCGACCGCCAAGTCGGGCGTCAGGCAGAATTCCATGAAGTTCTTGGCCTGGCTGCGCAGCTCCCGATACTCGGGGAGATAGCGCCCGGCCTGCCGCATGAGCCAGATTGGCGGCGGAGAGCAGACTTCCCCGCCGAGCGCGCGCAGCAGGCGCTTGGCCTCGGTTTTTCCGCCCGCCCGCTTTGCCCCGGACAGCGCCCCCTTTCCGTTCACCCTTCTTCCCTTCCTAATATGAGATTCTAGAATCTTTGATTGTGATTGTTGGCCCTGTGAATCGCGGGAGCGCTTTCGGCATCCAGATGATTCACGCGTTCCCGACCACGACCGGGATCTCCGGCCGTCCCCTGTGGGTTGCTCATAGCACACCCGATGTCGGGGTCTAAAGTGCCAAGACCTTGCAGCGATTCGGAAACCAAAGGATAACGGGGACGAAACGCGAAGTTCATGAAGCGCTACTCGATCTATCCAGATCTCCCCTCCGCCGTCGGGCCACCTGATAGCTCTGAGTACGCAAAAGAGGCTTGGAAGGATCGAAGTTTCGTGATTTTGCCGCCGCGCCCGCTTATCCCCGGAATTGCCCGCCGGCCCACAAGGCGGCGCCGGACATGACCGTCTATCACATGCACCTGGTGTCCGACGCCACGGGTGAAACCGTCAGCTCGGTGGCCCGCGCCTGCCTGGTGCAGTTCGCCGGCGTCGAGCCGCACGAGCATGTCTGGTCCCTGATCCGGACCAAGGGGCAAATGGAGAAGGTGCTGCGCGGGATCGAGCGCGAGCCCGGTGTCGTGCTCTGCACCATCGTCAACGACGACCTGCGCAAAAGGCTGATCGACGGCTGCCGGGAGCTCGGCGTGGTCTGCGTG
>JASJEC010000077.1 GCA_030064845.1 Kiloniellales bacterium | reverse complement strand
TGCCGGTGAGCTACCGGATCATCATTCCGCCGCTGACCAGCGACTTCCTGGGCGTATTCAAGAACTCGTCACTCGCGCTAACGATCGGCGTTCTGGAGCTCACGGCGCAAACCCGCCAGATCGAGGAATACACCTTCCAGGGTTTCGAGGCCTTCACCGCCGCCACGCTTCTCTACATCCTGGTGACGGCCATCGTCATGACCGTCATGCGCATTCTCGAAGGCAAGGTCGCCATTCCAGGCATGATCTCCTTAGGGGCGAAGTGACACGATGAGCGACTTCGATTTCGGCATCATCGTCAAGTCTATCCCGTTTCTGCTCGAAGGCATGGGACTGACGCTATTGCTAACCGTCTTCGCCATAATCGGCGGTCTGCTCTTGGGTACGATTCTGGCGCTTTGTCGCCTCTCGCCCTTCAAGCTGCTGTCCTTCCTTGCCGGATCATACGTCAATTTCTTCCGGTCCATGCCGCTGATCCTCGTTATCTTCTGGTTCTATTTCCTGGTGCCGTTTCTCCTCGGCCGACCGGTCGGGGGGTTCTACTCGGTGCTCATCGCCTTCATCATGTTCGAGGCGGCCTACTATTGCGAGATAATGCGGGCCGGTATCCAGAGCGTCCGCACCGGCCAGGTCTATGCCGGCCAGGCACTGGGGCTCACCTACCAGCAGAACATGCGCTATGTGGTCTTGCCGCAGGCCTTTCGGGCCATGGTGCCGATATTGCTCACCCAGGCGATTATCCTGTTTCAGGATACGTCGCTCGTCTATGTGGTTGGCCTCCGCGACTTCCTGGTGGCCGCCGACATCATCGCCAACCGCGACAACAGACTGATGGAGATGTTCCTCACCGTGGCGGTGGTCTATTTCGTGCTCTGCCTGGCGGGCCAAGCCGGCATTCGCAAGTTGCAAGAGAAGTATCCGACCGGCCAATAGGGGATCGCGTCATGGCAATGATCGAGATGCGCAAGGTCAGCAAGTGGTACGGGACCTTCAAAGTGCTCAGCGAGTGTACGACGTCGGTGCAAAAGGGTGAGGTGGTTGTGGTTTGCGGTCCCTCGGGATCGGGCAAGAGTACGCTGATCAAGACGGTGAACGGACTGGAGCCCTTTCAGGAGGGCGAGATCACCGTGGACGAAGTCTCCGTGGGCGATGCCAACACCGATCTGCCGAAATTGCGTTCGCGCATCGGCATGGTGTTCCAGAACTTCGAGCTGTTCCCGCATCTCAGCATCATGCAGAACGTCAAGCTCGCCCAGCTCAAGGTTCTGAACCGCAGCGAGGCCGAGTCGGATAAGCGCGGCATGGAACTCCTCGACAGGGTGGGCCTCGCCGACCAAGCCCTGAAGTTCCCGGCCCAGCTTTCGGGCGGACAGCAGCAGCGTGTCGCCATCGCCCGCGGCCTCGCCATGGACCCCATCGCCATGCTTTTTGACGAGCCCACATCGGCCCTCGATCCGGAGATGATCAACGAGGTGCTCGACGTGATGACGGAGCTCGCTAATGACGGGATGACCATGATGGTCGTGACCCACGAGATGGGCTTCGCCCGCCGCGTCGCCCACCGGGTGATCTTCATGGACGAGGGTCGCATCGAGGAAGACTGCACCAAAGACGACTTCTTTGGCACCAAGCGGGGCGAACGGGCTCAGGAGTTCTTGTCAAAGATACTCCACCACTGAGCAGCCTGCGGAATTAGGCGGTGGGAGGTGGCACCGGCACATATTGCCGTCCAGCCTCGGACAAGACGATAACCCAGAGGTTACGTGGGCGTAGCAGCGGAGATTTCGGCGCGGTGGCGGGTGAAGCTGGGATGGGCGGTGGCCCTGCTGCTCTACGGGGCCTGCTGGGTCTTGCCGATCATAGGGGATGGGTCGCACGGCCGGTATGAAGCAGGCTTTCCCTGCAGCGCCTTGCCGATCTCTACTGTCACGCACGGGCCTCACATCGGCTATGACGGCGCCTGCCTGGCTCACGAAGTGTTCTGGGGCCTGATCACCGAGGGTCGCGATCCCATCGGCTCCGTGACCGATGTCTTGTATGTTCTCTTTGTCTCGATTGGCTGGCTCGCCAACGAGCTGTTTGTCCTGGGTCTCGTCGCCGCGCTCCTGAAGTGGCCGAGAGCCGCGGTTCTGGCCTTCGCCGGGTCGCTCGGCATCATGATCTCCTGGCAGCTCGCCTTTCTCGAGGATTTCCCGCTTCTCGTTGGCTACTGGTCCTGGGTGGGCGCCGGCGCACTCGCGCTGTGGCTCGCCGCAGCGCGCCTGGCCCAGGAAACGAGGCGCGGCACGGGCGCCGTCCTGGCCGAGCCGGCGACGCTGGCCGTTTTCCTCGTTCCGGTCCTCAATGCCGCCGCAGCGGCGGCCATGGATGCGTTTTCGTGATTTTCCGGGGGCGGGCACTGCCCAAAAAGCTAAGACGGCCTTCCTTCCAGCTACCTTATTCTCATCACTGGAGGAAGCGACCGTCTTGCCTTTCGGTCCCCGCGTGCCGCCGTTTCCGGTGGTGCGCGTTTATTAGACCTGCTCTCACGCTAGGGCGGTAAAGTTAACGATTCGTTGAGCTGGCTTGTTTTTCTCATGACATGCCCACAAGAAGGCGCGCGGTGGACACAGCACCCAAAGGAAAGGGCCGGCGCAGCGCCGGCCCTGTTCCGTATCCCCCGTTGAGCCCGGGTCGGTGCCCGAGGCCCTCGGTCCCCTGTCTTGAATGCGGCGCAATCCTGCGCGCTACGGGGTTAACCGGGGGTAAATGAGAGATCGACTGAATCTCGAATGCAGACTGCTAGCGCCTTGCGCGCGCGACTCCTTGGCTCCGCGCTCTGCGCTCCTGCCAGGCGCGACGCAGGAGCATCCCGACGGGCAGCACCACCAGGGCGGCGAGCAGCCCGAAGATGAGAAGGTTCAAGATCGTGGTCACCATGGCTGATGGCCTTTCGTCTTGGTGTCTCCCGAAAACACCGTGTTGCGGATTAGACGTCCGCACGCCGGTTGTCCGGAGGAGGAACCGGTCGGTCCACAGCTTGTCCCCAGGGTTTTCAACAACCCTTGCCTGCTTATTCAGCAGGATATACAACTTTGAGAAAGAATCCAACCACCGCGGTCCGACTTGCAGCCACGGCGGTTCAATCCGATATTGAGGCATCGCAAGAAACCTTTGAGAGCTTTGCGGTATGACGGTCCTTCGCTTGGATCGTGGCCGGTCGGCCCTGTCGAACGGGACGGGCGAAATCTTCGATGCCGCTTCGCGCCGCTGGATCCGGTCCGGTGGCGTCCCGGGCGGGCAGGACCTTTCGCCGCCCGAGGCGGTGCGGTGGCTCCAAAAGGAGAGTGGATGTCCCCTTCGCGTGCCCATTGGCGTCATCGGCGGCCGGGGGGCGACCGCGGACCAGGCGGCGGTCGCCGAGCAGGCCGGCGAGAGCCTGGCGGATCTCGGGCTGACGCTGCTGTGCGGCGGGCGCGGCGGTGTCATGGAAGCCGCCTGCCGTGGTGCGGAACGCGCCGGCGGCCTGTCGATCGGCCTCCTGCCCGACGAGGACTGGCATTCGGCCAATCCCTACGTCGGGGTACCCCTGGCGACCGGGATTGGAGTCGCCCGCAACGCGCTGATCGCGCGCGCCGCCTTCGCCCTGATCGCGATCGGCGGCGGCACGGGCACCCTGTCCGAGATCGCCTTCGGCCTGCAGTTCGGCCGCCCGGTCTATGGGCTCTGCGGGGCGCCGGCGATCGAGGGGGTGGCGATGCGGGCCGACTGGCCGGAGGTCGAAGTGGCGCTGTGCCGGCTGGTGCTGGCCTTTTGACCGATAGCGGAAGCGCATGAGCAAGATTGCACAGTTCACCGGCGGCAAGCCGGCCCCGGACGAAACGGCGCCGGTCGAGCCCGTGCGGCCGCGGCGCGTCGGCCTGGCGCTCGGCAGCGGCTCGGCGCGCGGCTGGGCTCATATCGGGGTGATCGAGGCTCTGGCGGCCCAGGGCATCCACCCCCACGTGGTCTGCGGCAGCTCGATCGGGTCGCTGGTCGCGGCCGCCTACGTGTCCGGCAAGCTGGAGGCCCTGGACGCCTGGGCCTGCCGGGTGAACTGGCGCGAGATGGCGCGTCTCGCGGACCTCAAGCTCTCGGGCGGCGGCCTGATCGAGGGCGACCGCCTGGTCCGCTTCCTGCGCGATCTCTTCGGCGACGTGAAGATCGAGGATCTGGACATTCCCTTCGCCGCCGTGGCCGCCGACCTCGGCACCGGCGAGGAGGTCTGGTTCCGCGAGGGGTCCCTGGTGGACGCCGTGCGGGCCTCGATGGCGCTTCCGGGCCTGATGAGCCCGGTCCGTCTGCACGAGTGGCAGCTGGCCGACGGCGGCCTAGTCAATCCGGTCCCCGTGGGGCCCTGCCGCGAGCTCGGCGCCGAGGCGGTTATCGCGGTCAACCTCAACGGCGACCTCGTCGGCCGCCGCGTGCAGGGCAAGAAGCGGCGCCGCAAACCGAGGCGCCCGCGGGTGCGCAGTAACTCCCGCAGCCAGTTCCTGGAGCGGCTGACCCGCGACATCCCCAACGGGCTGCGCCTCGGCGTCGGCATGATTGGCTCGCAGCTGCTCGCGACCGAAGCCGAGGGGCCGGGCTACTTCGACGTGGTTTTCGGGGCGATCAACGTAATGCAGGACAGGATCACCCGGGACCGCCTCGCCGGCGACGCGCCGGAGGTGCTGATCGAGCCGCGGCTGCGCCATATCAGCCTGCTCGAGTTCAACCGCGCCGAGGAGGCGATTGAGGAGGGCCGGGCGGCGGTCGAACAGGCCATGCCGGCGATCGAGAAGACCCTCGGCCTCCCGCGGCGCCGACGGCACGGCTGAGCACGGCTAGAGCAGATCCGGGTTTGACTGAATCGCCGGAGGCGATCCATCAAACCCGGTGAATCTGCTCTAAACCTATGATGTAGAGCGGATTCACATGTTTAGTTGGCAACCACGAAGTGGTTCCATCTAAACATGATCCGCTCTAGAGACGGCGATCAGCCTCCCGGCCGGGACGTGATCTTGAGCGCGACCTTTTCGCCGTCCGCCACGGGCGACAACTGGAAGCCGCCTTCCTCGACGCCCTCCGAGGCCGCGAAGCGACGATGCTCCTCGGTGAGGAACGCGCAGAGCCGCTCGACCAGGAGGTGGAGTCCGAGGCTGATGTCGACCAGCTCGGCAAGCGGCAGCTCGACGCCGTCGCGGGTCAGGAACAGGGTGTCCTCGCTCGTCTCGTAGGCGGCATCGACGATCGCGCGGTCGAGCTCGCGCCGGCAGACCGCGGTGATCAGGGCTGCGATCTCGCCCTGGCCCTGCGCCTCGCAGTAGCTCAGCACCTCGTCGATCTTGCGTTCGATGGCGACCGCCTCCTGCGCCGTGCCGGCGCCGGCCCGGCCGATCTGGACCCCGACCGGCTGGAGCGCTTGGCCCTCCGGGTCGAGGATCTGCTGGTCGCCCGTACCGATCGCGACCAGGCTGATCAGCGTGTCGTAGAGCGGGGAGAAGGCGTATAGCCGGTGATAGCTGAGCAGGTGCAGGGTGAGGTCGGCCCGGGTCGCGAAGCCGAGCTCGACCGGCACCGCCGCCACGCCCTGCTCGGACAGCAGGAGGTCTAGCTTGTTCTTGGCGATCAGCTCGCGCACCACCGCCGCCCCGTCGCTGAGCGCCGAGAGCTGCGCCGCCTCCGGCATGACCGGCGAGAAAAGGAAGCCGCAGAGACTGGCGTAGTTGTCGTCGCGGGCCGCCGCCAGCAGACGGTCCAGGGCCGCCAGTCCCTGGCCGATGACCGACTGCGGCGCGCCCTTGCGAATCGAGATCTCGTAGCCGGCGCACTGCGGGCAGAGCGCCTCGTCGCGAGCGCCGCGCACCCGCTCGCCGAGGCGCGCCAAGTGCTCCTTGCTCAGAATCGCGAGCGCGCCGCAGGCGCACTGGAAGACAATCTTGTCCTTGTCCTTGGCTCCCAGCGCGAGGGCGATCTCGCGGCAGAAGTCGAAGAGCGCCGTGTAGCCCTGGTCGGCCTCGAGCAGGAGGGTGCCGCGGTCGACCTCGGAGAGATCGAGCAGCTGGTTCGAGAAGTAGCGGCGTCTGATCATGTCACTCGCGGGCTCCCCTTCCTCGGTGAACCCGGGCCCGCTCGGCGCGAGCGCGCCCGTTTCGCACCCGAATCGGCGGCCGAACGCGCCACCGGGGCGGCGTAACACGTCAGCATTGGCGTTCCCGCCGCCGCAGGTCAAGGATTACCGCCGCTCGACGGGTCGCCGGGGGTCCGGTAGCCTCAGAAACTCGAGGCGGCGCCTGGCGCCACGTGAGGAGTTGCAAGGGATGCCCTTCACCCGGGAGGAGTTCGAAGGCCGACTGGCCGCGTTGCAGCTGGCCATGGCCGAACGCGATGTCGACCTGGCGATCCTGGACCAGGGCGAAGCGCTGTTCCACCTGACCGGCTACGCCGTCTCCCAGACGCGCTACCGGGCCTGCCTGGTGCCGCAGAGAGGCGCGCCGGTCTACGTTCTGCGCAACCTCGACCTGGGTCACTGCCGCGAGCAGATTTGGTTCGACGACGCTATAGGCTTCGCCGATTGGGAGGACCCGATCGCCGCGGTCGCTGCGGTCATCGAGGCGCGGGGCTGGCAGAACGGCCGGCTCGGACTCGATCACGAGTCGACGGCGCTCAGCGTCAGGGACTACCAGCGCTATGGCCGGCTTCTGCCGTCGGCCGAGTTGGTCGACCTGGGCGACCTCCTGACCCGACTGCGGGCGCGCAAGTCGGCGGCGGAGATCGCTTACCTGCGCAAGGCCTCGGCGGTCGCCGACACGGCCATGGCGGCGGTGGTCGCCCAGGCGGCGACCGGGCGCTCGGCGCGGGACGCCGCCGGGACCGCGGCTTCCGTCTACTACCAGGAAGGCGCTGACAACGGCTTTGTCGGACCGGTCACGGCGGTGCGCGGCGACGCTGCCTTCCTGCATCCGCGGCTGACCGACGATCCGCTGGAGCCCGGCGACGTGCTGCACGCCGAGCTCATTCCCCGGGTCCAGGGCTACTGCGCCCGGATCATGCGGCCGACCGTGATCGGCGCCCCGGGCGCGGCGCAGCGTGACACGGCCGGCCTGCTGATCGAGCTCCAGGACCGGCAGATCGCGGCCATGCGGGCCGGCGTGCCGGCGGCGCGGGTCGACGCCGTCCTGCGCGAGGGCCTCCGAGCGGCCGGGCTGGACGGCGAGCTGCACAACGTCTCGGGCTACACGCTGGGCCTCTACATGCCCTGGAACCCCCGCACCAGCGACTTCACCGGCATCTTCCTGCCCGATGCCGACTGGCCGCTGGAGCCCGGCATGGTCTTCCACATGTACGCCGCGGCCAAGGGCCTCGGCTTCAGCGAGACCGTCCTGGTGACCGACGACGCCCCGGAACGCCTGACCCGCACCGACCGCCGACTCTTCACCTCTGCGGCGTAGGTCCTCGGTTCCAAAAAAAGAGAAGATTCACCACAGAGACACAGAGAACACAGAGGAAAAACCACGGTTCTTTTGGCGCGCTTCGCGCGCAAACCACTCTTTTTGTTTCTCTGTGCTCTCTGTGTCTCTGTGGTGAAATGCTTTTTTTGGTGTTCAAAGGCAAGGGAGGCTTGGAAAGTGACTTCAGGGGCCGATGCTTCGCCACGTGATCCGCTCACGGAGAAAGTGATCGGCCTGGCGATCGAAGTTCATCGGAGCCTCGCGCCGGGGCTTCTGGAGTCCGCCTACGAACAGTGCCTGTGCTATGAGCTTGAAACGCATGCACTGCCGTTTCGACGCCAGATGCCGTTGCCCATCGCCTACAAGTCGGTGAACTTGGATTGCGGTTATCGCATCGATCTGGTCGTGGACGAGGCCTTGATTGTCGAGGTGAAGTCGGTCGACCGTCTTCTGCCTATTCACGACGCACAGCTTCTGACCTACCTGAAGCTGAGCGGGCTGCAAACCGGTCTCTTGATGAACTTCAATGCCATGGCTTTGAAGGACGGGCTTCGGCGGCTGGTCGCGTAATTCCAAGTAAGGGCACAGAGCGCACAGAGGGATAGCTTTTCACTTCGGCGCGGTGCGGGCGCTGAAGTCGCGCAGCCAGCGGGCGACGCGGCGGGAGGCGGCGGTCGGCTGGCTGTCCTTGGCCCAGCAGAGGTGGTAGCCCGCCGCCGAGACGTCGGGCGTGCCGAAGGGGGCGACCAGCGCGCCGGACGCGAGGCGGCCGTCGACCAGGGGGCTGCGGCCGATCGCGAGACCCAGGCCGTTCTCCGCCGCTTCCAGCACCAGCTCCTGGGATTCCAGACGCAGCGCGCGCTCTAGCGGCGGCGCCTCGAGGCCGTGCGCCCGAGCCCACTCGTCCCACTCGTCGGGGAAGTAGCCGTTGACGATCAGTCGCGCGCCTTTCGGCAGCGCCCGGAAATCCAGGGGCGATTCGCCTTCCAGGTAGCCCGGCCTGCAGACCGGCATGGTCGTCTCGGCGAGCAGGAAATCCGATTCGACGTCGGCCCAGGGGCCGCGCCCATGGCGGATCGCCAGGTCGACCTGCTCGCGCCGCAGGTCCAGGAGGCGGGTCGTGGTGACCAGCTGGAGGTCGATCTCCGGGCAGGCCTCCTCGAAGGCCGCCAGGTTCGGGATCAGCCAGAGGATCGCCAGCGAGGGCGGCAGGGTCAGCGCCACGCGGCCTCGCTCCTTCGGCCCCATGAGCGCCCGGGTCGCGTCCTGAATGCGGTTCAGCGCCGGGTCGATCTCTTCCAGATAGCGCGCCCCCTGGGCGGTCAGGCTGACCCGCGGCCCGTTGCGCTCGAACAGGGGGACCCGGAGGAAGTCCTCGAGGCGCCGCACCTGGTGGCTGATCGCCGACTCGGTGACGCCGAGCTCCCGGGCGGCGTCGCGGAACCGGCCGTGGCGGGCGGCGGCGTGGAACGCCCGGAGGGCGGGGAAGGGCGGCAGCCAGTTCTGCGTCTCGGCCATGGGAACGATCTGGCCTAAACATGAACAGAATTCAAGATACCATGATCCCAATTCTCTCGAAATGATGCAAAGACCGGCCAATCTTGGGTTTCAGGACATCCTAGATCAAACCTCGATCATGCTAACCGAGAAGGAGCCAGGACATGCTGCAGGACACGACCACCACGGCTTTCAGCTCGGCCGGCGCCGCCGGCGTGCTGAGCCGCCCCAAGGCCGACAAGGCCGCCGCCGAGAGCGGCAAGACCGTCGAGGCCGAGATCACCTTTCTGCTCGGCAATGACCAGAAGCCGGTAATCCACATCACCCCGGAAGGCACCCGCGAGCCCGAGCGCACGGCCACCTACGGTCCGCGCAAGGTGACGATCCGGGACGCCCGGCCGCACGCCGCCGCGCTCTCGCTGGATCGCGAGGGCTTCGCCCTGGTCAGGCACGAGACCGCCGTCACCGACTTCCAGGACGAGGCGGAGGTCGAGCGGGTCTACTACCCGGAGATGGCGCGCCTGGTCAAAGAGGCGACCGGGGCCAGCCGGGTGCTGGTCTTCGACCACATGCTGCGGGTCGACGGCGGCCGCCATGAGGAGCAGGCCAAGTTCCATGCCCCGGTGCGCCGGGCGCACAACGACTACACGGCCAAGTCCGGGCCGCAGCGGGTGCGCGACCTGCTGCCCGAGGAGGCCGGGGCGTTGCTCCAGGGCCGGGTCGCCGTGGTCAACGTCTGGCGGCCGATCCGCGGCCCGGTCGAGACCGCGCCCCTGGCGCTGGCCCACGCCGCTTCCGTGCCGGCCGAGGACCTGGTGGCGGCCGACCTGGTCTATCCGGACCGGCGGGGCGAGATCTACGAGGTCGCCTACAATCCGGCGCACCGATGGTACTACGTGCCCGAGATGACCCGGGACGAGGCGCTCCTGATCAAGGGCTACGATTCCTTGGAGGACGGCACGGCCCGCTTCGCGCCGCACACCGCCTTCGACGATCCGACCACCCGGCCGGACGCCGCGCCGCGCGAGAGCATCGAGATCCGCACCCTCGTGTTCTTCGACCGGGAGGACTGACCGAAACTTGGACCGGGCGTCTAGAGGCGCCCGGTCTGGCGTTCCGCACCCTGGTAGAGGATGTCGCGGACGGCGCCGCTGGCCTTCTCGTGGAAGGCCACGGTGTCGGCCGCGAAGTCCGTTTGCGGTCGCGGCGTGTGTTCGAAGTGGCCGAAGTCGTCGCGTCCGCGCACAAGCGCCGCGCTGTCCCAGTCGGCCAGCTTCTGACGGGCGCAGGTCGGCATGTAGTGCAGCGATACGCCGATCCGCCGATCGTCCGTGGTGTTCGGGCCCGAAGCGTGGGCGAGCCGCACCGAGTGGAGCGACATCTGGCCGGGCTCGAGCGGCATGTGGACCGCCACGGTCTCGTCGATCGCCTCGGCGACCTCCTGGCCCCGGGTCAACATGTTGGACTCGTGGTAGCGGTCCTCATGGGCGAGGGTCTCGCCGACGTGGGTCCCGGGCAGGACGCGCATGCAGCCGCTCTCCACGCTCGCCGGCGACAGGGCGATCCAGGCCGAGACCACCTCGCCGCCGTCCAGTCCCCAGTAGTGTATGTCCTGGTGCCAGGAGACGAAGGACCGACTGCCCGGCTCCTTTATCCAGAAGAGCGTGTTCCAGCAGAGGATGTCCGGGCCGATCAGGTCCTCGATCGGATCGACCACGCGCGGATCGCGCATCAGGTCGTCGAGCCATTTGAACAGCAGGTGCGCCTTGTTGCGCTGCGGCTGCTGTAGGGCGCCGCCCTGGCGCGCCTCGACGGCTTCCAGCCTGCCCCGGAGATCCGCGACTTCCTCTTCGGAGAGCACCGGAACCGGGAAGAAGAACCCGTCGCGATGGTATTGCTCGGATTGCCGCTCGGTCAGCGCCTTACCCATGGCCGCCTCCTTCCGCCGGGTGGTTCCCTGTCGAGGGATGGTAGGGTCCGTGCTCGGGAGCGCGCAAGCTTCGCCGGTTGAGGGGGTTTTCTCCAGCAGGATGATGGAAAAGCCTGGAGCCCTTGATCACGGTCATCCTTCGACATGCTCAGGATGAGGGTAAGTACTTGCGACATTTCGCCCTCACCCTGAGCTTGTCGAAGGGTGATGGTCCTGACTGAGCACTTTCTCAGCAGCCCCGCTAGACCACCGCGTCCGCCAGCGCGGGACCGTAGGCGAAGACGGCGGGGATGCCGCCGGTGTGCAGGTAGAGGAGGACCCGTCCCGGCTCGGCCTCCTTGGCGCGCTCGATGAAGCCGGCCATGGACTTGCCGGTGTAGACCGGGTCGAGGATCAGCGCCTCGGTCTGGGCGGCCAGGGCGATGGCATCGAGCGTCGCCTGGTTGAGCTGCCCGTAGCCGGGCCAGAAGGCCGTGTCGTCGACGATCACGTCGGCCTCGGCGACCGGGTTCTCGACCTCCAGCAGATCGGCGATCTCGCCGCAGCGGCCGGCGATGCGGCCGGTCTGTATCTCGGCCGGGCGGCGCACGCAGACGCCGGTGACCCGCACCCGGCAACCCAGCGCGCGGAGGCCGTAGAGGATGCCGGCGTGGGTGTTGCCGCTGCCCGAGGGCACGACGATTTCGTCCAGCGCCAGGCCCCGTTCCGCCAGCTGCGAGAGGATCTCGCGCGCGGCGACCACGTAGCCCAGCGCGCCGAGCGGCTTGTGCCCCGGCGCCAGCGGGATGATGTAGGGGCGGCGGCCCTCGGCCTCGAGCCCGGCGGCGATCTCGCCCAGGCGCCGGTCGGCCCCGGCCTCGTCCTCGCCCTCCGGATAGCTGTGCAGCGTGGCGCCGAGCAGGCGGTCGAGTAGGACGTTGCCCGACTCGCGGTAGAGCGGGTCGGTCTTGCCGGGCACCCGCTCCTCCAGTTGGATGTGGCAGTCCATGCCCTGGGTGCGGGCGGCGGCGGCGGCGAGGCGGACGAAGTTCGACTGCACCGCGCCGGTGATGAGGACGGTGTCGGCCTCCTGCGCCCGGGCCTCGCCGAGGTAGAACTCGAGCTGGCGTACCTTGTTGCCGCCCATGGCGAGGCCGGTGCAGTCGTCGCGCTTCACCAGCAGGCGGGCGTCCGTCCCCAGGACCTCGGTGAGCCGGTCCATAGGCTCCAGCGGCGTCGGCGCGTGTCCGAGCCGGATCCGCGGCAGGTCGTCCAGCCGCCCCAGCATGTCCCCGCTCATGGCCCTTCTCCCATCTCTTCTTGCCCTTCGACCGCCTCTACGTATCAGCGGGCAGCGCTTCCAGAAAGCCCGGAGCGGGCGGGACTGGTGAAAGCCGCTTGCCCTGCGCGAAAAGATCGTAACCAAAACATCGCTTCAACGGACGATTGCGGCCGCTATCATAAGCGCTGGCGTCGAGACGGCGGAACGGCCAAGATGTCGCGCGAATTTTGGTGCTGAACGGACGCTGGGAGACGTATGAGCGGATTACAGTACGAGGCGCCCTTCACGGTCGAGGCGGCGGTGATGCTGCTGACCGCGTCGGGCGACAACGCGCGGGTGCTGGCGGGCGGCACCGACCTGCTGGTCCAGCTGCGCGCGGACCTGATCGATCCCGAGCTTGTGGTCGATCTCAAGCGCATCCCCGACCTGCGCCGGATTTCCGAGAAGGACGGCGGCTTCTCCGTCGGCGCGGCGGTGACCGGCGCCGAGATGGGCGAGCACGCCGCGCTCAAGGCGGCGTGGCCGGGCGTGGTCGAGGCGATGGAGCTGATCGGCTCGACCCAGATCCAGGGCCGGGCGACCATGGGCGGCAACCTGTGCAACGCCTCCCCCGCCGCCGATTCCGTGCCGGCGCTGATCGCGGCCGGGGCGCTCGCCACCGTGGCGGGACCGGACGGCCGGCGCCAGGTCCCGGTCGAGGACGTCGCGACCGGCCCGGGGCAGACCTCGCTGGCCAAGGGCGAGATCGTCGTCTCGTTCCAGTTTCCGGCGCGCCCGCCGCGCTCGGGCGACGCCTATCTGCGCTTCATCCCGCGCACCGAGATGGATATCGCGGTGGTCGGCGCCGGGGTGAACCTGACTTTGGACGAGGACGGCGCCTGCAGCGACGCACGGGTCGCCCTGGGCGCGGTCGCGGAGCGCGCGCTCCTGGTGACCGAGGCCGCCTCGGCGCTGATCGGCACCAAGGTCGACGAGGCCGCGCTGGACAAGCTGGCGGAGGCGGCGAGCGCCGCCTGCCGCCCGATCGACGACAAGCGCGGGACCGTCGCCTTCCGCACCAGGGTCGCGGGCGTGCTGGCCCGCCGGGCCGCCGTGAGCGCCGTGGCGCGGGCGAGGACCGCGGCATGAGTCGGGTCCACGTCGAGACCACGATCAACGGCGACTCGGTCGAGTTCCTCTGCGATCCCGAGCAGACCCTGCTCGACGTGCTGCGCGACGAGCTGCAGCTGACCGGCAGCAAGGAGGGCTGCGGCACGGGCGACTGCGGCGCCTGCAGCGTGATGCTCGACGGCCGTCTGGTCTGCGCCTGCCTGGTGCTGGCTCCCGAGGTGGCCGAGCGCGAGGTCGAGACCATCGAGGGCATGGCCAAGGGCGAGGAGCTGCATCCCCTGCAGCAGAAGTTCCTGGAGCACGCGGCGCTGCAGTGCGGCATCTGCACGCCGGGAATCCTGGTCGCCGCCAAGGCGCTGCTCGACCGCAACCCGGACCCGAGCGAGACCGAGGTGCGCTACTGGCTGGCCGGCAACCTCTGCCGCTGCACCGGCTACGACAAGATCGTTCGCGCCGTGCTCGACACGGCGGCCGACATGAGAGGAGAGGGCGCATGAACGACCAGTCCAAAGCGCTGCCCAACGTCAAGCCGCTCAACTGGGTCGGCACGCGGCCGGTCCGGCCCGACGGCGTCGACAAGGTGACCGGGCGTGCCAAGTTCGGCGCCGACCTCTACCTCTCGGGCATGCTGCACGGCCGGGTGCTGCGCAGCCCCCATCCCCACGCCCGGATCCGCGCGATCGATACGAGCAAGGCCGAGGCGCTTCCCGGCGTCAAGGCGGTGGTCACCCGCGACGACTTCCAGGACATGGAGTCCGAGTTCGTGCCGGCCGGCGAGATGCTGGTCAACTACCGCGACATCGTGCGCAACGTCATGGCGCGGGAGAAGGCGCTCTACGAGGGCCACGCCGTGGCCGCCGTGGCGGCGACCAGCGTCGCGACCGCCAAGAAGGCGCTCAAGCTGATCGAGGTCGACTACGAGGTGCTGCCCCACGTGATCGACGTGATCGAGGCCATGAAGCCCGACGCGCCGCTGCTCGACGACACGCTCTTCACCCAGGGCGTCGAGCCGGCGCCGGACAAGGCCTCCAACGTGGCCAAGCGGGTCGAGTTCACGATGGGCGACGTCGAGGCCGGCTTCGCCCAGGCCGACACGGTGATCGAACGCACTTTCGAGACCAAGCCGATCCACCAGGCCTACATCGAGCCCCACGCCTGCGTCGCCAGCGTCGCCGAGGACGGCCAGGCCGAACTCTTCTGCACGACCCAGGGCCACTACGTGGTGCGCGCCCACTGCGCGCGCCTGCTCGGCATGGAGATCTCCAAGATCCGCGTCACCGCGTCCGAGATCGGCGGCGGCTTCGGCGGCAAGACCGTGGTCTACCTTGAGCCGACGGCGCTCGCCCTGTCGCGCAAGGCGGGCCGGCCGGTCAAGCTGGTCATGACCCGCGAAGAGGTGTTCCGCGCCACCGGCCCGACCTCGGGCAGCCACATGCGGATCAAGGTTGGCGCGACCAGGGACGGCCGGATCACCGCCGGCGAGGCCGAGCTCAAGTACCAGGCCGGCGCCTTCCAGGGCTCGCCGGTCCAGCCGGGCGCCATGTGCGCCTTCGCGCCCTACGACCTGGAGAACGTCAAGTCGGTCGGCTACGACGTCGTGGTCAACCGGCCCAAGGTGGCGGCCTACCGCGCGCCGGGCGCGCCGATCTCGGAGTACGCCGTCGAATCGGTGATCGACGAGCTGGCCAAGACGCTCGGCATCGACCCGGTCGAGTTCCGCCTGAAGAACGCCGCCAAGGAGGGCACCCAGGCGGCCTACGGCCCCAAGTTCGGCCCGATCGGCCTGGTCGAGACCCTGCAGGAGGCCAAGGCGCACGAACACTACAAGGCGCCGCTGGGCGAGAACCAGGGGCGCGGCGTCGCCTCGGGCTTCTGGTTCAACATCGGCGGCGAGACCTGCGCCTCGGTCAACATCACCGAGGACGGCACGGCGACCCTGGTCGCCGGCACGCCGGACATCGGCGGCTCGCGCGCCTCGCTCTCGATGATGGCGGCCGAGGAGCTGGGGCTCGACGTGGCCCAGGTGCGGCCGATCATCGCCGACACGGATTCGCTCGGCTACACCTTCCTGACCGGCGGCAGCCGGGTCACCTTCGCCAGCGGCATGGCGGTGATCGAGGCCTCGCGCGAGTGCATCCGCCAGCTGCGCGAGCGGGCCGCGAAGCTCTGGGAGGTGCCGCTCGAGGACGTGCTCTGGGAGGACGGCAAGGCGGTCGCCAACGGCGCCCACGCCGGCAAGCACCCGCCCATGCCGCTCGCCGAGATCGCCAAGACCGCCGGCAAGACGGGCGGGCCGATCGTCGGCCACGCCCAGATCAACGCCCAGGGCGCCGGCCCCAGCTTCGGCACCCACCTGGTCGACGTCGAGGTCGACAAGGAGACCGGCCGGGTCACGATCCTGCGCTACACGGTGATCCAGGACGCCGGCAAGGCGGTCCATCCCAGCTACGTCGAGGGCCAGTTCCAGGGCGGCGCGGTCCAGGGCATCGGCTGGGCGCTCAACGAGGAGTACGTCTACGGCGAGGACGGCCGCCTGCAGAACGCGGCATTCCTCGACTACCGCATTCCCGTCGCCTCCGACGTGCCGATGATCGATACCGTGATCGTCGAGGTGCCGAACCCGAACCACCCCTACGGCGTGCGCGGGGTCGGCGAGACGCCGATCGTGCCGCCCATGGCGGCGATCGCCAACGCGGTCGAGAACGCGCTCGGCATCCGCTTCACCGCCCTGCCCATGTCACCGCCCAAGGTGCTGGAAGCGATCGAGAAGGCCAAGACCGAGCGCAAGGCGGCCTGATGCCGCGGGTCACCCTGACCGGCAACCTGCGCCAGGTCGTGGGCGGTGCGAGCGAGATCGAGGTCGAGGCCGAGACGGTGCGCCAGCTCTTCACCGCGCTGGGCGAGCGCTATCCCGCGCTCAAGCCCCACCTCGACGCGGGCCCGGCGGTGGCGATCGACGGCCAGATCTACCAGGACGCCTGGCTGCAGCCGATCCCGCCCGACGCCGAGGTCCACATCATGCCCCAGATCGCCGGCGGCTGACGCTGGGTAACAAAAACAGTCTCACCACAGAGACACAGAGAACACAGAGGAAAAACCAAAGTTCTTTGGCGCGCTCTGCGCGCAACCCACTTTGTTTGGTTCTCTGTGTCTCTGTGGTAATTCGAGCTTTTTGTTTAGCCCTCAGCCCTCGTCGAGGGCGTCGAGGACGAGGCGGTGGAAGTGGTGGACGGCGTGCTCGCTGATGCCGCTCTCGGCCGGGTGCACGACGAAGCGGCCCTGGTTGTAGGAGCGGGACTTGAGGCCGCGCTGCACCGATTCGCAGAGGCCCTGGTCCTCCGGGCCGAGCACCGCGCCGAGATAGTCGAAGGCGGCCTGGTTCTCTTCTGCATCGTCGCCCAGGGCGAGGCGCTGGCCGGCGAAGACCGTGGTCTCCAGGTCGACCGGCAGGATCGACAGAATGGCGAGGTGGCCGCTGCCGGGCATCAGGTTGATCGTGGTGGTCGGCCAGAAGTACCAGAAGGCCGCGCCCGGGAAGGCGCCGGCGGCGTCGAAGTCGTAGGCCCGGTTGTGCGCGCTGGTCTTGGGGCCGAGCTGCCGCGACCAGAGCCTGGCGGTATCGACCTGGTAGGACGGCAGGTCGATCATGTCGGCGAAGGCCGGGTGGGCCGGCGTGCAGTGGTAGCACTCCAGGAAGTTGTCGACGACCACCTTCCAGTTGGCCTTCATCCCGGCGCTCTCGCCGAAGGAGAAGGTCTCGACCACGCGGAACGCCTCCAGGTTCGGGATCCGGCTGCGTAAGTCGTCGAGCAGGTCGCCGGCGACGCTCTCCAGGGGCTCGGCCTCGGGGTCGAGCGAGACGAAGACCAGCCCCGCAGCCTCCTCGACCTTGAATTCGGTAAGGCAGATGCCGCTCTTGTCGAAGCCCGGCAGCTCTTCGGTCTTGCGCGCGTTCTCCAGCCGGCCGTCGAGGGCGTAGACCCAGGCGTGATAGGGGCAGACGATGGTGCGCGTGTTGCCGGTGCCGCTGAGCAACTCGTGGGCGCGGTGCTTGCAGACGTTGAAGAAGCCGCGCAGTTGGCCGTCGCCCCCGCGCACGACGCAGAGGCTCTCGTCGGCCAGGCGCAGGGTGACGTAGTCGCCGGCGTCGCGCAGCTGGCTCGCGTGCGCGACGAAGTGCCAGTTCCTGTAGAAGATCGCCTGCTTCTCGCGTTCGTAGACCTCGGGGTCGAGGTAGTAGCGCGCGGGCAGGGTGTAGCCGCGCTCGGCTTCCGCGCCGACGTCCTTGTCGAAATCGATCCGCAGAACGTTGTCCCGGGCCATCTTCCCCTCCCTCCGGCTTCTTCGTCTTGTCTCACGCGGCCGGATCTGATGCTATGACCAGAATATTGGACGGTCAACCAAGGTTCCGGAAGGACGGTCTTTGAGAACTCGGATCGAGGACGTCAGGCGGCGCGACCTGACCGAAGCGGCGCTGGAGACGCTGCGCCGCCACGGCCTGCAGGGCGCGACCGTGGCGCGGGTCGCCTCGACGCTGGGCATGTCCCAGGGCATCGTGCACCACTACTTCAAGGACAAGACGGCCCTGCTCGAGGCCGCCATGCGCCGGGCCAACGCCGAGCTCTCGGCCGAGGTGGTGGCCCTGCTCCGCACCGCGCAGACCCCGCGCGAGCGCCTGATGGCGGTGATCGAGGGCAACTTCGCGGCGCGCAGCTTCACGCCCGAGGTGGCGCGGGCCTGGCTCGCCTTCCTGGCCGAGGTGCCGCGCGCGCCCGGCTTCGCCCGGATCCAGCGGGTCATGCAGCGGCGCATGCACAGCAACCTGCTGCACGGATTCAAGGCGGTGCTGCCGCGGCCCAAGGCCGAGCGGGCGGCCAGCGGCCTGGCGGTGCTGATAGACGGCCTCTGGCTGCGCCTCGCGCAGGGGGTGCAGCCGGTCGACCGGCCCGAGGCCCTGGCGATCGCGCGGGGCTATCTCGACCAGTGGCTGGGCGAGACGCCCGGCGACAGCAGCAACGGCGGCGCCACACGATGACCTCGGCCCTGCTCAGGGCCCGGCCCGACCTGCTGCCGACCCTGGCGGTCGCCCTGTCGGGCGCGCTCTGGGGCCTGTTCTGGATTCCCATGCGCGTGGCCGAGGAGGGCGGCCTGCCCGGCGGCTGGGGCGCGGCCGTCTTCTTCCTGCCGGCGGTCGCGGTACTGGTCCCGGCCGCCTTGCGGCGGCGCGGCGCGCTCAAGGCGGGCGGTCTCGGCCTGATCATCACCGGCTTCCTGACCGGCTCGGCCTTCGCCTTCTATGCCGTCAGCCTGGCCTATACCGATGTGGTCCGCTCGATCCTGCTGTTCTACCTGACCCCGGTGTGGAGCACGATCCTCGGCCGCTTCCTGCTGGGCGAGCGGATCACGGCGACCCGCCTCGCGGCGCTGGCGCTCGGCCTCGCGGGGCTGGCGGTCATCCTGGGCGCCGAGGGCGGCTTTCCCTGGCCGCGCAACGCGGGCGACTGGCTGGCGCTCGCCGCGGGGATCGGCTGGGCCTACGGCTCGCTGCGGGTCTACCAGGACGAGGCGACTCCCGGTTCGGGCGCCGGGGTCTTCGAGCAGGTCTTCGTCTTCCTCGCCTGCGGCTGGGTCGTCACCCTCGCGGTGCTGCTGATGCTGCCCGGCGGCGCCCCGGCGCCGCCGCTCTCGGCGCTCTCGTCCGAGGCCGCGATCGTGCTCGGCGTGCTGGCGCTGGCGACGCTGCCGACCGCCTTCCTGATCCTCTGGGGCGCCAGCCGGCTCAGCCCGGCCCGGGTCGGCATCCTGCTGATGATGGAGATCGTCGTCGGCGTCACCACCGCCGCCCTCTGGGCCGGCGAAGCCTTCGGCCTGCCCGAGGTCGCGGGGACTTTGCTGATCCTGAGCGCCGCCGCCGCGGAGTCGCTCAGGCGGCCGGGGTGACGCGGAAGTTACGAGGATCGCCCTAAGCTATCGATACCCGAGCTCTCGGACCACGCGGGGGGATTCGAGCGTAATGGTCAACTCTATGGGAACATCCACGTTCTCGCGATCCTCGAAGTTGCCGTCTTCGTTGCGGTACACCGCGAGGACGATGAAGTCGTCTTTCCGCTGCGTGATGGCCAGATTGTAGGTTTCTCTCGGCCACTTCTTGTTCTTCGCAATGTAGGCCTCCGCGGTGCCGACGACTTCCGGGGGGATCTTCGGGTCGTCGGTCTTGGGGACGGCCGCGCAGGCGGCGAGCAGGCAGAGCGCCACGATCAGGGCCGCGAAGCCGGTGAACCGCCTGAGATCGGGAAGACCGAGGGTTGTCATCGGCGAACTCCATTAGGGACGATTGCTTGACCTGTCGACCGGACCGGGCGCGGCGACACGAGGCACTCACCCGTCGGTCCCTCTGACATTGAGGACGATCCAGGCAGGGGATGCAAGAAGGCGCGAGATTCGCAGGCGTCGAGACATCGGCGCTACACCGGAATTCTCACTGGCAAAGGGGGTGCGGTTAGCTATCCTGGGACTGCGCCGGCGGGCTCGAAAAGAATCTCACCGCCCTCGAGGCCGCGTGTCGCGGCCTTTGACCGAAATTGCCCACTGTTCGAACAGAGGTGCGCGGCATGGACAGGGATAAGAGAGCGGGTCTGACACGCCGACAATTCGTCGGGACCGGTGGCGCGGCGGCTCTTGCCGGGGCGGCCGGCATGGCTTCCCGCGGCGCGTCGCCTGCGCGGGCCCAGGACGGCGGGCGCTACAATATCCTGATGATCGTGACCGATCAGCAGCGCTACCTGTCGCCCGCTGACCTGCCGGCCGGCTATCGGCTGCCCGGGCAGGAAAGGCTGGCCGCCCGGGGGGTCGTCTTCGAGAACCACCAGGTCGCCTCCTGCGTCTGCACGCCGTCCCGCGCCGTGATCTACACCGGGCAGCACATCCAGAACAACGGCATGTTCGACAACACCAACTTCCCGTGGGCCAACGATCTCTCGACCGATTTGCCGACTCTCGGCGACCGGCTGAGTGCGCTCGGCTACTACACCGCCTACAAGGGCAAGTGGCACCTCACCGCCGAATTCGAGATGGCCAATGAGCTCCATCGGCCGACGAGAATCCTCAGCGCGGAAATGGAGCAGTACGGCTTCTCGGACTACGTCGGCTTCGGCGACATTATCGCGCACACCAAGGGCGGGTTCCTCCACGACGGCGTGATCGCCGCGATGGCAAAGGGTTGGCTGCGCGGCCGGGCGATCGACCTGCAGTCCCGGAACAAGCCCTGGTTCATGGCCGTCAATCTCGTGAACCCGCACGACGTCATGTACTACAACACCGACCTGCCGGGCGGCCCGGCGAAGCAGGCGGCGACGGCGCTCATGGACTTGAACCACGCGCCCGATACCGAGCAGTTCAATCGCCGGTGGGACGTGACGTTGCCGCAGTCGCGCCATCATTCCCTGTCCGCGCCAGACCGGCCGGCGGCGCACAAGGACTTCGCCATGGCCCGGGCCGGGCTGGTCGGCCGCGTGCCGAACGAGGACGAGCGCTGGCGCCGATTGAACGACTACTACCTGAACTGCATCCAAGCCGTCGACCGTCACGTGCTCGATATTCTGGACGAGCTGGACGACCTCGGCTTGGCGGACAGGACGGTCGTCGTTTTCACCGCCGACCACGGCGAGCTGGCGGGGGCCCACGGCCTCAGCGGCAAGGGGACGACGGCCTACCGCGAACAGCTCAACGTGCCCTTTGTCCTGTCGCACCCCGGTTTCCCGGGCAGCAAGCGCTGCAAAGCGGTGACCTCGCACCTCGACATCGCGACCACGCTGCTCAGCATCGCCGGAGCGACGCCCCGCGATACCGGGGATCTGCCGGGGTCCGACATCACGAAGGTGCTCGGCGCGCCGGAAGCCGCGCCACTGGACGCGATTCGTCCGGGCGCCCTGTTCAACTACAACATGCTCGCCTACCTGGACGGCGACTTCCTGATGAGCGTTTCCCGCTTCATCCGCGAGGGGGGCAGAGCGGAGGACCTGCCCAACCAGGGCTTCAGGCCGGACCTGGGCAAGCGGGGCGCCATCCGCAGCGTTTTCGACGGCCGCTACAAGATGAGCCGATACTTCTCTCCGCGGCAGCACCACACCCCGAACTCCCTAGAGGAGCTGTTCGCCAACAACGATGTGGAGCTCTTCGATCTCCAGGCCGATCCTCACGAGATGCGCAACCTGGCGGGCGACCGGCGCGGCCACGCAGACCTTCTCGTCGCGATGAACGACCGGCTTAACGTCCTGATCGAAACAGAGGTGGGCGAGGACATCGGTCAGATGCTGCCCGGCGGTGCCGACGCGAACTGGAAACTGGACCCAGGCGTCAGCAGGCTGCGCATGTAGGTGTCTGGGGCTGCCGGCCGCAATCGGCGTTGCGGAGAGGCGAACGCGGTCGCTCTAGGTCATAAACTCATAAAGTTGTAGCGCGGCTCGATTGGAATGTGATTCAAGCTTCTCGTGGGAATAGGAGGAGCTTGGGATGACCCGACGCCGTTACGAGATTACCGACTTTGAGTGGTCGATCATGGAACCGCTGCTGCCGAACAAGCCTCGGGGCGTGGCGCGTGTGGATGACCGGAGGGTGCTGAACGGGATTTACTGGCGTCTGCGGACCGGCTCGCCTTGGGCCGACATCCCGGAGCGCTACGGCCCTGCGACGACCTGTTACAATCGCTTCGTGCGCTGGCGCAAGATCGGCGTTTGGGACCGGATCTTCGAGGCGGTCTCGGCGGCCTACGACGGCGACTTGCAGATGATCGACAGTTCCTCGGTCCGCGTTCACCAGCACGGGGCGAACGCAAAAAAGGGGGCCCGGAGGCCACCACCGGAGACCAGCCTGACGCCCGATGCATGGGGCGCTCGCGCGGCGGATTGACCACCAAGATCCACGCCCTGGTCGACGCCAAGGGGCTGCCCGTTGCTCTCAAGCTCACCCCCGGCCAAGCCCACGACGGCAAGAGCGCGGCCGACATGCTTGACGGCCTGGGGGCGGGCCAGACGCTGCTCGCCGATCGGGCCTACGATTCGAACGCCCTACGCCAAGCCCTGCAAAAGCGCGGCGCCTGGGCCTGCATCAAAGCGATGCCTGGCCGCCTGGAGCCGCCCGCCTTCAGCCCCTTCCTCTATCG
>JASJEC010000076.1 GCA_030064845.1 Kiloniellales bacterium | reverse complement strand
CGGATGATCTCGGCGTAGATCCGCGGATCCTCGATCTCGTCGGCGGCGGCCCCGGCGTAGTGATCGGCCGTGACGTTGCGGATGCAGTTCCCGCTGGTCTGGATGGCGTGCATCTCGACGGTCGCCAGCTCGGCGAGCAGGTCGGGCACCTCCTCCAGCTTGGGCCAGTTGTACTGGATGTTCTGGCGCGTGGTGAAATGCCCGTAGCCCTTGTCGTACTTGCGCGCCACGTGGCCGAGCATGCGCAGCTGCCGCGAGGAGAGCGTGCCGTAGGGGATCGCGACTCTCAGCATGTAGGCGTGGAGCTGCAGATAGAGGCCGTTCATGAGCCTGAGCGGCTTGAAGGCATCCTCGTCGATCTCGCCCGAAACCCGCCGCTGGACCTGGTCGCGGAACTGCTCGACCCGCTCGGCGACAAGGGTCTGGTCGAACTCGTCGTAACGGTACATGGCAATTAGCTCCCCTGCGCGGCCGGAACGGCCTGCTTGCCCAGGTCCAGCCGGACCGAAGGACCCTTGGCGCGGATGATCTCGCGCTGGCCGAGCGGCTCGACCCCGTAACCGTCGCGCCGGACGGCGATCAGGTAGGGATCGACCACCTGGTGCGCCGCGACGCGCGCCGCCCCGAGCGTGAGCAGCTCCAGCGCGCGCGCCTCGCTGTCGGCGACCTCGCCGTCTTCCAGCCACTCCGACCAGCCGCCGGCGCGCGTCAGGTAGACCACGGCGCCGTCGTCGAGCCGGTTGGCGGTGAGGATGGTGTCGGGCTTTGGCTTCGCGGCCATAATGAACTCCCTTGCTTCGCTAGACGGCGACGGCTCTGAGGGCCGCGGTTTCCGGCTGCACCTGTCCCTGCCCGGCCAGGCGCACGACCTCGCCAACGACGATCAGCGCCGGCCCCTCGATGGCCCGATCCCGGAGCAGCGCTTCGAGGTCCCCAAGACGGCCGAAAGCGCGTTTTTCCTCGGGCCGGGTGCCGTTCTCGATCACGGCGACCGGCGTGCCCGGCTCGAGCCCGTGTTCGATCAGGCGCCGGGAGATCACGCCGGCGGTCGAGAGACCCATGTAGATCGCCAGTGTCTGCCCGGCGGAGGCCAGCCCGGCCCAGTCGAGCTCCGGCTCGCCCGCGCTGCCGTGCCCGGTGACGAAGGTCACCGCGTGGGCCGCCTCGCGGTGGGTCAGAGGAATGCCCGCTGCCGCGGCGCACCCGGCGGCCGCGGTAATGCCGGGCACCACCTCGACCGCGATGCCCCGTGCCGTGAGGTAGGCTTGCTCCTCGCCGCCGCGGCCAAAGATGAAAGGGTCGCCGCCCTTGAGCCGGACCACGTCGTGGCCGGCCTGGGCGTGGCGCAGCAGGAGCGCGTTGATCTCGTCCTGGGTCTTGCTGTGGTGGCCCTTGGCCTTGCCGACCGGCACCAGCTCGGCGTCGCGCCGGGCGAGATCGAGGATCGCCGGCGCGACCAGCCGGTCGTAGAGGATGACATCGGCGCGCTGCAGGGCGCGCAGCGCCTTGAGGGTCAGGAGATCGGGATCGCCGGGGCCGGCGCCGACCAGCTGGACCCTGCCGGCTGCCGTCGCGCCGCCGCGGTTGACCAGAGAGATCATCGCCTCGCGGGCGCGCCCTTCCTCGCCGCCTTGCACCAGGCCGGCGATCGGGCCGTCGAAGAAGTCCTCCCAGAAGCGCCGCCTCTGGGCGAAGTCGCGGATGTTGGCCGCGACCGCGCCGCGAAAGCTCTCGGCGAAGCGGGCCAGGCGCCCGAGTCCGGCTGGCAGCAGTGCCTCGAGGCGCTCGCGCAGCCGGCGCGCCAGAACCGGCGAGGCGCCGCCGCTGGAGATGGCGACCACGAGGGGGTCGCGGTCGACGATCGCCGGGAAGACGAAGCTGCAAAGCTCGCTTCGGTCGACCACGTTGACCGGGACGCCGGCACGGCGCGCCGCCTCGGCGACCCGCTCATCGACCGCCGCCGACCCGGTCGCCGAGATCGCCAGGGCGCGGCCGGACAGATCCCCGTCGACGAAGCCGCGCGCGGTCCAGGCGATCTCGCTGGCCGCCCGGCGCGCCTCGAGATCCGCGCCAAGTCGGGGCGCGACCACGGTGACGGCCGCGCCGGCGGCCAGCAGCGGGCGGACCTTGCGCGCCGCCAGCGCGCCGCCGCCGACCACCAGGCAGGAGCGGCCCTTGAGATCCATGAAGGCGGGAAAGTACCTCATGGCCGGCCGCCTATCCGGCGAAAGCCCTTCGCGCGCAGGGTCGGGCCGCGGCGCAGGGAGTCTTCCGATGCTTTTGGGTGGGTTGGGGAGTCGGTGGTGGCGTATCGTCCCATGGGAACCTCCAGGTGGTCTCACACCGGGCCCACGGGATCACTTCCCGTGGCGCTTTAGCGATTGAAGACGCGGTCGCAAGCTGCCCAATCAAATCCCGCGGGTCCCTGCGAGGCCGGGACCAGAGCCAAAAAAAACCGCCTCCGAACGGCGCGGGGGCGGTTTCCTGCTCCCGTCGCTTTAGCTCAACTTCTCATGCGCCCGCAAGCTGACGGCTCAAAGAGGCGCAAGACGATCCCACAACAGGGATGTGATCCTGTCAACAAAATACATCATAAGATCGGAGAATATTTCTTATTCCACTGTTTCTTAATGTTAAATCCCAGACGGACGATGGCCGAGTTGGACTGTTCGGGATGCAGCTGGCACCCGTCGCTCGCCTTGGCCCGGCGTTCGGCGAGGTGCGAAGCCGCCGTCGGTCTCGAGAAGGGTGATACCCCGCGTGTCGCCGAGTTCAGCGCTCGGCGAGATCGTGGGCGCTATGCGGGTCCATCAGCGTGTAGGTCACGGCGTCGCCGTACTCGTAGAAGCGCAGGCGCACCCAGTCTCCCCGGTCATCGAACCAGATCTCCCGGTCGTGATCGCCGCTCATCCGGTACTTCGTCGTCTCGATCGCACGGCCATCGATGATCAGCGTCTCGGGGCCGATCTCGGTCACGGCGACTTCCAGGAGCTCGCCGGTGGTCGTGTGCATCAGCACCTCGGCGTCGACGATCGCCCGGTTCCAGGGGTGGGTCGGGAAGACGCCCAGCGCGGCCATGCGCCGGCCTGACGGGCCCGCGATTATCAAACCGTCTTGGGCCGCTTCGGCGGTCACGCGAATATCGGTTCCGTCGTCGTGGGTGTCGCTCTCATAGGCAATCATACGGCCGTCGCGCCAGACCTCGCGGCGCTTGGCGGCATAGCGGAAGACGGTCATGCTGAAGAACTCGACGGCGATCTCGCTGTCGACGTCGACCACCAGGTTCGCGCCCTTCCGGGAGAAGGTCAGCCGATGCGTCCCGAGGAGGCCGTGCTCTTCATGGTCGACCCGATAGGTCATGGTGCCGCCCGGATTCGGCGTGGCGTCGACGCCGTCAACGCCAGCCAGCACTGCGAGCAGCGCGAGACCGGCGGCACGCGGCGCCATCGACCTGAAGGTTCTGGACAGCCTCTCGGCCATTGTCTTCGCGATCCCGTGCGAATGCGCTTTCGACGGGCATCACGATAGGGGCGAATGATTAACGATCGGCGAGTCCGGGAACCGGCGGAACCGAAGCCTGGTGTGAAGGGGTCACGGCGCGACCGGAGACGCTAAAGGCGACCGGTGCTGCTGAGGGTGGGCGAAGAAGACGGCCGCATGATCTCTTCCAGGGTGAAGGTCACCGCCTTGCCGTCGGCGTAGAGCCGCAACTGGAGCAGGTTGCCCGCATCGTCGAACCAGATCTCCCGCCTGGTATCGCCCGTGATCCTGTGTTTCCGGGCCCTGATCAGACGTCCGCCGGCTTGGATCGTCTCGCGCCCGGCCTCGACCGTCTCGATGTTGAGCAGGCGCCCTGTCTTGGTGTCCATCACCAGGCTCTGCCCGAGGAACGCGGGGTTCCAAGGATGGGTGGGAAAGGTGCCCGCCGGCGCCTCGATACGGCCTTCGGGACCGTCGATGACCAGCTTCTCTCCTTCGAGCCGGGCGGAAACCAGGATATCCGTGCCGTCGTCGTGCGTGCGGCTTTCGTAAGCGATCATACGGCCGTCGCGCCAGACCTCGCGTCGTTCGGCCTGGAACCGGAAAGCCGTGATGAAGAAGATCTCGACCGTGATCAGGTTGTCGACCGAGACGACGAGATCCTCGCCTTCCCGGGAGAAAGAGACCCGGTGTTCGCCGACGTCCCCATGCTCCTCGTGATGGATGCCGAAGACCACGCTGGTGCCCGCGGGCGGAACGGCCAGTGCCGCTTGACCGAGGCACATCGTGGCGGCGACAAGGCCGAGCGACAGGCCCTGTCGGACGGCGCGCGCCATCCGCGACAGTGGGTTCCTCAAAAGGCTTCCTCCTCGAGGGCCATGAGCGTGGATTTTCCGGCCATGACGCCTTGGTAGAGGCCGGAGGACTGAGGCAGCAGTCGTGCCATATAGAACCGCGCCGTGTCCAGCTTCGCCCGGTAGAAGCTGGCGTCCCGCGGCGCGGTTTCGGCGGCGCCGTTGAGCCGCGACAACGCGACCCGCGCCATCCGGGCCCACATAAAGGCCAGCGCCGTAAGAGCGAAGAGCCGCAGGTAGTCGCTGGCCGCGGCGCCCGCCTCCTCGGGGTCGGCGAGCCCTCGCTGAGCGACCTGGAGGGTCGCCTGCTGGAGGCGCGAAAAGACCTTGGCGAGGGGCAGCACGAACTCCGCCATTTCGGCGTTTTCCTGCTCCGCCTCGATGAAGGCCGCGACGGGATGGAAGAAGCGTCGCAGCGGCCGGCCCAGGTTCTGGCCCAGCTTGCGGCCGACCAGGTCGAGCGCCTGGATCCCGTTCGTTCCTTCGTAGATCTGGGCGATGCGGGCGTCGCGCACCAGCTGCTCCATACCCCATTCGTGGATGTAGCCGTGGCCGCCCAGGATCTGCACGCCCAGGTTCGTGGCGTCGAAGCCGTAGTCGGTGAAGAAGGCCTTGATGATCGGCGTCAGGAGCGCAACCAGGTCGTCGGCTTCCTGGCGGACCGCCGGGTCGGGGTGCTTCTCCGCGAGGTCGACCGCGAAGCCGCACCAGAGCGCGAGCGCCCGCGAGCCCTCGTTGTAGGCCCGCATGGTCAGCAAATTCTTCCGCACGTCGGGGTGGACGATGATCGGGTCGGCCGCCTTCTCCGGGTGCTTGGGGCCCGCGAGCGAACGGCCTTGCAGCCGCTCCTTGGCGTAGGCGGCCGCTGACTGATAGGCGGTCTCGGCGAGGCCCAGACCCTGCATGCCAACCGCCAGGCGCGCCGTGTTCATCATCGTGAACATGTAGCGCATACCCTTATGGGGCTCGCCGACCAGGGTGCCCTCGGCCTCGTCGAAGTTCATCACGCAGGTCGCCGAGGCCTTGATGCCCATCTTGTGCTCGATCGAGCCGCAGGCGACGCCGTTGCGCGGGCCCAGGCTGCCGTCGTCCTTGACCAGGAACTTGGGCACGATGAAGAGCGAGATGCCGCGTACGCCCGGCGGGGCGTCGGGCAGCTTGGCCAGCACCAGATGCACGATGTTGTCGGTCAGGTCGTGCTCGCCGGCCGAGATGAAGATCTTGGTGCCGGTGATCTTGTAGCTGCCGTTGCCGTTGGGCACGGCCTTGGTCTTGATCAGGCCGAGGTCGGTGCCGCAGTGCGGCTCGGTCAGGCACATGGTGCCCGACCAGGTGCCGTCGGTCAGCTTGGGCAGGAAGCGCCGCTTCTGCTCATCGTCGCCGTGCAGCACCAGGGCGTTGTAGGCGCCGTGGCTCAAGCCCGGGTACATGCCGAAGCTGAGGTTGGTCGAGCAGACCAGCTCGTCCACGATGAACTGGAGGGTCTTGGGCAGACCCTGGCCGCCGTACTCGGGATCGCAGGAAAGGCCGGTCCAGCCACCGGCGGCGAAGGCCGCGTAGGCCTCCTTGAAGCCGGTCGGCGTGCGGACCACGCCGTTCTCGAAGACGCAGCCCTCCTTGTCGCCGGACAGATTGATCGGCAGCAGCTCGGATTCGCAGAACTTGGCGCCCTCCTCGAGGATCGCCTCAAGCATCTCGACGGTCGCCTCCTCGTAGCCGGGCAACGTGGAGATCTGTTCCTCGTAGTCGAGGACCTCGTTCAGCAGGAAACTGATGTCGTCCAGCGGGGCGGCGTAGGTCACCATGATCGGATCCTCAATTGCGCAGCGGCTTGCCGGTTTCCAGGGTGTGCTCCATGCGGGCCAGGGTCGGCTCGGTGCGCACCAGGCGCATGAAAGCGGCCCGCTCCAGGGCCAGGATGTCCTTCTCGCTGACCGGCTCGGTCATGTCCGCGCCGGGACCGCCGCTCAACACCTCGGCCAGCGCGTCGGCCACGGTCTCGTCGTGCGGCGTCGCCACGCCCTTGGCGCGCAGGTCCCGGACCGCGAACTGCAGCGAGGTGCGCCCGGTCGGCCCGGGCAGGGCGAGCTCGGGCGGCTCGGGCGGCTGGTAGTCCGCCGCCAGTTCCAGGGCCTTGGCCTTGGCGTCGGCCATCAAGCGGTCCCGGTTGAAGGTGATGCCGTCCTCGGCCCTGATAAACCCGAGCTCCTTGGCCTCGAAGGCGGACTTGGCGACCTTGGCCATGCCGATGGTCTCGAAGGCGGCGGCGACCGGCGGCATGGGGCCGCGCGGCCGTTTCGGGTCGGTCGCCAGGCGGGCGAGCAGCTCGGCGCAGCCGCCCCAGCCCGGAATCACGCCGACTCCGGCCTCGACCAGGCCGATGTAGCTCTCGGCGTGGGCCTGGACCGCGTCGGCGGCGAGCAGGATCTCGCAGCCGCCGCCGAGCGCCAGGCCGGAGGGCGCGGCGACCACCGGGAAGGGCGCGTACTTGAGGCCTCGGATCGCCTTCTGGCCGCCCTCGAGCATCCCTTCGATCAGCGGCCAGGAGCCGACGTTGGCGGCGAAGAGCGCGAGGCCCAGGTTGGCGCCGGCGGAGAACTGGCTGCCCTCGTTGTAGATCAGCAGGGCCTTCCACTCCTCGCTCTTGGCGATCAGCCGGGTCGCCTTCTCGATCACCTGGATCACGTCGGGGTCCAGAGTGTTGAGCTTGGTGTGGACCTCGAGGCAGACCACCCCGTCGCCGACATCCCACAGGCTCGCGGAGCCGGTCTTGGCGAGCGGCTCGCCCGCGCGCTTGACCTCGGCCAGGGTGATCACGCCCTCTTCCCGCGGCGGCTCGGCGTAGCTCCCGTCGGTCTGGAGATAGAGCTCGCGCCCCTCCTCGACCTTGTAGAAGCCCCCGGACTCGGCCGCCCTGGCGAGCAGCGGCGGGACCTTCGATCCTTCGGACGCCAGGCGCTCGGCGAAGTCCTTGGCACCCAGCTTGTCGATCAGCTCGAAGGGCCCGAATTTCCAGTTGTAGCCGAGCTTCATGGCACGATCGACGTCGGTAATCCGCTCGGCGATCTCGGGCACCAGGGAGGCGGCGTAGGCGAGCGTCTGGGAGAGCACCCGCCAGGCGTATTGCCCGCCCCGGTCCTGGTGGGCGACCAGGGCTTTCAGGCCGCCGTGCCGCGAGGCCGTCAGGCTCTCCAGGGCGGCCTTGCCGGCCGTGGCGTAGGCGCCGGTCTCCAGGTCGATGGCCTCCTTGACCCGGCCGCCGCCCTCCGTGTTGAGGCGGTAGAAGCCGCCCTTGCCCTTGCGGCCGGTGTAGCCGGTCTTGATCAGCTTCTCGACCAGGGGGAAATCGCGGCGGATCGCCTGATAGGCGTCCGCTTCGGGCAGGCTCGCGGCGAGGCTGCCGTCGACCTTGGGCATGAGGTCGATGCCGACCAGGTCCATCAGCGCGAAGACGCCGGTCTTGGGGATGCCCACCGGGCGGCCCATGACGGCGTCGGCCTCCTCGACGCTGAGACCGAGGTCGCGCGCGCCGTTGACCGCCGACTGGATCCAGAAGGTACCGATCCGGTTGGCGACGAAGCCCGGGGTGTCGTTGCACAGGACCACGCCCTTGCCGAGCCGCCGGTCGGCGAAATCGCCGATCGTCGCCAGCACCTCGGGCCGGGACTTCGGCCCGGCGACGATCTCGAGCAGGCGCATGTAGCGCGGCGGATTGAAGAAGTGGGTGATCAGGAAGTCCTTGGCGAAGGTCGCGCTCTGCCCCTCGACCAGCTTGGCGAGCGGCAGGGTCGAGGTGTTCGACGAGACGATGCCGCCCTTCTTCCGGTGCTTGTCGAGAGTCTTGTAGAGCTTGCGCTTGATCTCCAGGTCCTCGACCACGACCTCGACGATCCAGTCGACCGACCCCAGTTTTTCCAGGTCGTCCTCCAGGTTGCCCGGCGTCACGAGGCGCGCCGCCCGCTTGGTCATGAAAGGCGCCGGATCGGCTTTCAGCATCTTCTGGATGGCGCCCTCGGCGAGCTGGTTACGGCTCTTGGCGCCCTCCGGCACGATGTCGAGCAGCAGGACCGGCACACCCGCGTTGGCGAGGTGCGCGGCGATCCCGGCGCCCATGACGCCGGCGCCGATGACGGCAGCCGAGTCGATTTTCGTCGCGCCGGCGGTCATCAGGCGGCCTCCAGGACCGTGGCGATGCCCTGGCCGCCGCCGATGCACTGGGTGGCCAGCGCGTACTTCTTGCCTTCGCGCTGGAGCAGCTGTGCGGCCTTGCCGGTGATGCGCGCACCGGTCGCGCCCAGGGGATGGCCGAGGGCGATGGCGCCGCCGTCCAGGTTGATGCGCGCGGGATCGAGCTTGAGCTCGTCAAGGCAGGCGAGCGCCTGGGCGGCGAAGGCCTCGTTCAGCTCGACGACGTCGATATCCTTGGCGGAAAGGCCGGCGCGCTCCAGGGCCTTGGTGCTGGCGGCGACCGGCCCCATGCCCATGATCTCCGGCGCGCAGCCCGCGACCGCCACCGACTTGAGGCGCGCCAGGATCTCCAGGCCGCGCTCCTTGGCGAAGTCCTCGCTGGTCACCAGCACCGCCGAGGCGCCGTCGGTCAGCGGCGAGGAGGTGCCGGCGGTCACCGAGCCGTCGACCTTGAAGGCCGGGTTGAGGCCGGCCAGGGCCTCGGCCGAGGTGTCCGGCCGGATGCAGCCGTCCTCCGCCACCACGTGGTTGCCGTGGCGGATCTCGACGATCTCGTCCTTGAGCTTGCCGGCCTGGCGGGCGGCCGCCGCCTTGACGTGGCTCTCGACAGCCAGTTCCTCCTGGCGCTCGCGGCCGATCTTGTATTTGGCGGCGACGTTCTCGGCGGTCTCGCCCATGGAGATGTAGGCCTGCGGGTAGCGCTCGCTGAGGCCCGGGTGCAGCATCGGGTTGTATCCGCCCATCGGCACGCGGGTCATCGATTCGACGCCGGCGCAGATGAAGGCCTCGCCCGCCGCCATCTGTATCGAGCCGGCGGCGATGTGTATCGAGTTCATCGAGGAGCCGCAGAAGCGGTTGACCGTGGCGCCGGCCACGGAAAGCGGCAGATCCGCCAGGAAGCCGATCAGGCGCGCCACGTTCAGCCCCTGCTCGCCTTCCGGCATGGCGCAGCCGACGATCAGGTCCTCGATCTCGGCCGGATCGACCTTGGTCTTCTCCAGCAGCCCACGGACCACCTGGGCGGCCATCTCGTCCGGGCGGACCTTGGTCAGCTCGCCCTTGCTCGCGAAGTGAAAGGGCGAGCGGGCGTAGCCCGCGATCACGACGTTCCTATGCATGGATCTTCACTCCACTCGGGTTGCTTCGGGTGCCGGTTCGGAGGCCTCTCCGGCCGCGGTCTCCAAATGGCGGCGCGCCGCCAGCTCGATGTCCTTGAGCTCCGCCAGGGTGGCGTCGATGTCGTCGCGCTGCCTTTCTAGCGCGGTGATCCTTTCCCGGGCCTTATCGAGCAGGACCCTCATCTGCGCCCCCTGGCTCGGATCGGCATCGTAGAGATCGAGCCACTCGGCGATCTCCCGCAAGGAGAAGCCGAGGCGCTTGCCGCGCAGGATCAGCGCCAGCCGGCCGCGGTCCCGGTGGCTGTAGACCCGTGTCTGGCCCGCCCGCTGGGGCGTGACCAGGCCTTTGTCCTCGTAGAAACGCAAGGTCCGGGGCGTGGTGCCCAGGGCCTCGGCCAGCTCCGTGACGCTGTAGAGTTGCTTCATCGCAGGTCCTCGCCTGGCGAGGATATAGCGATCTGAAACCACTACGTCAATAAGTTAACGTTTAGGTAAACTTGTCTCGATCCCGGCGGTTCATGGGCGGGCGGCGGCGGCCCGCTTGGCCCGCTCTTCCTCGATCAGCGCCTTCTTGGAGAGCTTGCCAACCTGGGTCTTGGGCAGCTCGGCGCGGAATTCGATGTGCTCCGGCAGCTCGATCTTCGACAGCTTGTCGGCCAGGAAGTCGAGCAGTTCCTCCGCCGTCAGCCGGGCGCCGTCCTTCAGCCGGATGAAGGCCTTGGGCGCCTCTCCCCGGTAGTCGTCCGGCACGCCGCAGACGATGACCTCGGCGACCGCCTCGTGCCGATAGATGGCCTCCTCGACCACCCGCGGGTAGACATTGAAACCGCTGCACAAGATCAGGTCCTTGATACGGTCGATCAGGTAGGCGTAGCCGTCCCGGTCGAGATAGCCGACATCGCCGGTGCGCAAGGCGCCGTCGATCATCACGGCCTCGGTAGCTTCCCGGTTCCGCCAGTATCCCGCCATCACCTGCGGCCCGCGTACGCAGATCTCGCCCTTCTCGCCCTGCGCCAGCAGACGCTCCGGCCGCTCCGGATCGCGCACCTCGATGGTCGTCTGCGGCAAGGGCAGGCCGATCGAGCCTTCCTTTGGGGCGTCCAGGGGATTGCAGGTCGCGACAGGCGACGTCTCGCTCAGGCCGTAGCCCTCGACCAGCCGGCAGCCGGTCAAACGCTCGAACGCGCGCTTGACCTCCACCGGCAGCGGCGCGCCGCCGGAGAAGCAGTACTTCAGCGAAGAGAGGTCGTGATTATCCAGGTCCGGATGCTGGTTGATCGCGTTGTAGACCGTCGGCACGCCTGGGAAGAGCGTGATCTTCTTCCTGTCGATGACGCGCAGGGCCTGATCGAGGTCGAAACGCGGCGCCAGGACCATCTCGGCCGCGCCGAGGACCCCCAGGTTCATCACGCTGGTCATGGCGAAGACGTGGAACAGGGGCAGCACGCCGTAGATCCGCTCGCCGCCCGCCGCCAGCCCCGGAAACCACGCCGCCACCTGCCGCGCATTGATGGCGATGTTGGCGTGGGTCAGCATGGCGCCCTTGGGGATGCCGGTGGTCCCGCCGGTGTACTGCAGAACGGCGACGTGTTCGCGCGACCGGATCGCCACAGGAGCGACCGCGCCGTCGTTGTCGGTCAGATCGTCGAACCGCAGGTAGCGGCCGTCCCGGGGCACCCGGGCGATATCGGACCGGCGGACGAAGGGATAGAGGTAGTTCTTGGGAAACGGCAGGATGTCCGCCATGGAGCAGACGACGATCTTCTCGAGCGCCTTGCTGTCGAGCACCGCAGCGGCCTTGGGCAGAAGCGAAATGACGTCGAGGGTCACCAGGATGCTAGTCTGCGAGTCCAGGACCTGGCGCTCGATCTCCTCGGCGACGTAGAGCGGGTTGAAGTTCACGACCGTCCCGCCGGCCTTGAGTACGGCGTAGAAACAGATCACGAAGTACGGCGTGTTGGGCAACAGCAGGCCGACGTTGCTGCCGGGGCCTACGCCCAAAGCCTGGAAGCCCCGAGCGGCGCGATCGACCAGGACGCCGATCTCCCGGTAGCTGTAGCCCTTGCCGAGAAAGTCGACGCAGGGACGATCGCCGAACTGCGCGACCGAGCGCTCCAGGACCTCCGGCAGAGGTTCGTCCGGAATGGCGGCGGCCCAGTCGACGTCGCCGGGATAGCTGCTCAACCAAGGCTGGTGGGGAGGTGCGGCCGAGTCCACTCTAGCGCTGGCTCCTGGGCTACGGTCTTAACGGCAGGGATGCGGGGCGCCGGCCGGTCCGCTCGAGATGCGGCGAACGCGCGGCCCCGAACGTCGAACCCATGGTAGCAAGCCCTGCCGGCGAGAGAAACCGGCGCGGCCGGTTCGACGGACCTGCAACGCGCTCGTGCTCGACTCAAAAACGCAGGCGCGCCTGGATCGAGATGATATCGATCTCGGTCTCGTAGGTGCCCGAGAAGTTGCCACGGGCCGCGTTTCCCTCGTCGCTCGCCCTGAGGTCGATGTCGGCGTCGGGCAGAAAGATGTGGGTGTAGGCGAAGTCGACCGAGAACCAATTGGTCGGCTCGTAGCCCAGGCCGAAGGAGATCCAATAGCGGTCCTCGTCCGGAATGCGCGGCGTCCTGGTCGCGTCGGGCACCGGCGACTCGTCATAGGCGACACCGAGCCGAACCGAGAGGCCCTCGACCAGGTCGGGGCGGTAGACCGTGCCGAGACCGAAGAACCAGGTATCGTCCCAGCTCTCATCGGTGACGCTGTCCGGCTGATTGGGATTCTCGAACTGGATCCGCAGCTCGTCGAAGCGGCTCCAATTGGTCCACTCCGCCTGGCCCATGACCGCCCACTCCCGGCTGAAATCGTAGTGCAGCCCGAAGCTGACCGATTCCGGCAGCTCGAGGTCAGCCGTGGCATCGCTATCCCGGTTCAGGCCCGCCACCTGCAGGGCCGTGCCGGTGGCGGAACCTCTGGTGTCGAACTCGGTATTGCCGGTGATATTGAAATCGACGTGAGAACGATAGCCGACGCCGAATCTGAGACCTTCCAGCGCCGGCGCGAAGGCGCCCGGCTCGATCATCAGGCCTGCACTGCCCCCGAGACCGAAATCGTCGCCTTCCAACTCGGCGAACCCGTCCTCCTGCGTAGGCATGGCACCGGGAATGCCGAAGGTGGCGCCGATCGTGCCCTGGTCGATCGCGTTGTTCAGCTTGGCGTCGGCATAGACAAAGCGGGGTCCGCCGCCGATCGACACGCCGGGTATGGGCCGGATAGCCAGCATCGGATTGATGTCGACGGTCAGGAGCTCGGATTCGAGGGCGTGGTATCGGCCGATCCAGCCATCGGCATTATCGGTCTTGAGGCCGAAGGGCGCGCTGATCGCCAGCCCGAGCTTGACCTCGTCGGTGAGGGAAACCATGCCGTAAAAGGACGGCACGACGGCGTCCGTACCGATCTCGTCGTCCCCGTCGAACTGAATGGTCGGCGTGATCGGAGTGCCGAAGGCATTGCTCGCCTCGCCACCCTTGAACTCGGAGTTCGGCGAGATATAGCTGACCGAGGTCACGACCTGCTGGCCGTCGTGGAAGGTCAGGCTGGCCGGATTGAAGAAGCTGAAGCTGATGTCCTCCACGCCGGTCGGCGCCGACGCGAAGGAGGTTCCCTGGGCCGTCGTGCTCTGCTCCCGGATCGCGAAGCCCGAAGCCTCGGCCGACTCCAAGGTCACTCCGAAGGCGGCCGCAAGTATCGCACCGCACGTGCACCCGTGCCGCAAGAACGGCGATTTCATGCCTGTTACCCCCGCTTAGTCCCCGCACCTGCCGCGCGGTTGTTCTTTTTCGACTCTCATTCGAGCCTATGGCAGGTAGAAAAAACAAACCAGAAAATTGTACTGTTTGTCTTAACTCCCCAGCACCAATCCGCCTTTTTCATTTGCATTCACTTCGCCCGCTACAACGCCCGGGTGTAGTCCGGTCGACCGGGCAGTCGGGAAGGAGCGGCCGACGCGGTCCCGACGGACCGCGCAGTTCGGATTTGGCGGCCCGACCGAATCTGTGCCATCAGACACGATGGACTGGGGTCTGCCCCACCGCGGGAGCCTTCGATGAACGTTGTTTTCTTCGCCATTGTTCTGATCGCCTTCGTGACCGCCGCCGTGCGCCAGCTGACCTGGAGCCCGGAGACCCCCGATGCTGAGTCGCCCATGTCGCTCTTGTCCAAGGGCGCGATCGAGGCGGCCGGCTCCTCGGTCACCTTGGCGATCGGCCTGGTCGGCGTCATGGCGCTTTTTCTCGGGCTCATGAAGGTGGCGGAAGCCGGTGGCCTCCTGGTCATCATCGCCCGCACGGTGCGCCCCTTGATGGTCCGGCTGTTCCCCGAAGTGCCGGCGGACCATCCGGCCATGGGAGCGATGATCCTGAACATCTCGGCCAACGCGCTCGGGCTGGGCAACGCGGCCACGCCTTTCGGCATCCGGGCCATGCAGGAGCTGGACAAGCTCAATCCCCACAAGGGCACGGCGAGCAATGCCATGGCCCTGTTCCTGGCGATCAACACCTCGAGCGTCACCCTGCTGCCGACCGGCGTGATCGCTCTGCGCGCCGCGGCCGGATCCGAGGACCCGGCGGGCATCGTGCCGACCACCCTTTTCGCGACGATCTGCTCGACCGCGGTCGCCATCACCTCGGCGAAGCTCTATCAGCGGCTCTGGGCCGCGCCTCCAGCGGAGCCGGCGGCATCACCGGACGGGGAGACCGCCTCGCCGTCCGACGAGGAGGCCCTCGCGGAGACTCCGAGCGAGGCTTATCCGACCTGGGTTTCGTTCTGTGTCCTCGGCGGGATCGCCGGCCTGGTGCCGCTGACGGTGCTCTACGGCCGCACCATCGCCCCCTGGATCATTCCCGGCCTGATCACCGGACTGCTCGCCTTCGGCGTTGCTCGCCGGGTCGCCGTCTACGAGGTCTTCGTCGAGGGCGCCAAGGAAGGCTTCCAGGTGGCGCTGCGCATCATCCCCTACCTTGTCGCCATCCTGGTGGCCGTCGCGATGTTCCGCGCCAGCGGCGCCCTGGAGGCCGTGGTCACGACCGTGGGCAAGGTGACCACCGGCTTCGGCCTTCCCGCCGAGGCGCTCCCCATGGCCCTGCTGAGGCCGCTCTCGGGTTCCGGCGCCTTCGGCATCCTGACCGCGACCATCAACGATCCGGCGATCGGCCCGGACAGCTATACGGGATATCTGGTCTCGACGCTCCAGGGGTCGACCGAGACCACCTTCTACGTGCTGGCGGTCTACTTCGGCGCGGTCCAGGTCCGGCGGATCCGCCACGCCCTAGCGGCCGGCCTCACCGCCGACTTCGCCGGCATCGTCGCCGCCGTGGCGATCTGCTGGTATCTGTTCAGCGGCTAGAAGACCCTAGAGCGGATCATGTTTGGTCGGAACCACCTCATGGTTCCGGCGGAACATGTGAATCCGCTCGAAAGCTTAGAGTTAGAGCAGATTCACGCGATTGAATGGATCGCCCCGGGCGAGTCCATTCGATCGCGATCTGCTCTAGCCGGCCAGAACCTGGGCCATCCTGGTCTTGGCGGCAGGGTCAAGGTCGATGAAGGCACCGACCAGCTTGCGGGACTCCTGGTCGACCCGTATCAGCTTGGCCCTGCAGGAAAAGCTGAGCGGTTTGCCCTTGAAGGCCAGATTGCAGGACACCTGGAGTTCCTCGCCGGCCCGCCTGGGGCCGCGATAGTCTCGCGCCAGGAAGCCGGTATAGCTCCAGCTTTCCAGATCGAGCTTCTGGTCGTCGATCTGGATCGAGCCGTCGGTGCCGCGCTCCGGAGCGCAGGCCGGGGCCGGCTCCTCCCTCTTCGACCCGCGTAGTAGGTTCAGCATGGCTGCCCCCGGTTCGGTATCGCGCAAGGGATGTCGAGACCCTGCGCCCCATACAACCTTGCCGGGCCAACCTTAAAAAATCGCCGATTCTCTCAAGAAATTTGCAATGAAATTGTTCGTTCTGTGACCGCGCCGTGACCAGCGGGCGGACTCGCGGTCCTAAGCCTCTGTTAACCAGAAAGCTTTAGTCGCTTAAGGCAGGATGGACACGCCAGCCAGAAACAGCCGCGGCGCCCCCGACAGGCGCGCGCGCCACCGCCTGAAACTCTCCGAGAACGCCGCCATCAGCCTGATCTGCGGTGAGCGGCGCCTCGCCTGCCGGGTCGCCAATCTCTCACTGTCGGGCCTGGGCCTCGACTTCGCGGGCGAGCCGCCGGAACTCGGCGCGGTCGCGCTGCAGCACGCGACCGCGGGGCGGCTCGAGGGGCGCGTGGTCTGGACCGGCGGGTCGCGCGCCGGCGTCGAGCTCGAGACGGCGGGATCCGACCTGGAGCGCGCGCTCCAGTGCCTCAACGTGATTAACGCCGCCCGCTGAGCCGAAACCGGGCCCGGATCGGCCGTCGGGCCGTCCGGATGCGACCTTGAAAGCGCCACATTTCAATCCTTTATCATACGAGGGCGCCCGCTCAATGCCGGGGGCGAGCCGACCACGAACAGAAAAAAGAGGCCCTCGATGGCCCGATCGAAGGCGATCGCAGTCGGAACCGCGGCCGGCCAGGCATTCGTTCTGGCTTTCTCGGCCTGCCGCGGGCTCGGCCGGCTCCTCTGGGGCCTGGCGACACGAACCTATCGCAACCCGCTGCTGCGCTCCGTGGCCGCCGGGCTGCGCGACCGCGCTCTGGCTGTGCTGGCCTGGTCCGCGCGGCTGGCCGCGCCGGTAAGCGACGCGCTCTATCGGCGGTTCGGCCGGCAGATCACCGCGGGGCTCTCCGGCACCGCCTTCGTCTGGATGATCGTGATGCCGGACGCGACCCCGCTCTACCGTGGCGTCGACTGGACCAGCGACCTGGACTGCATGGCGATGAACATCTACCACGAGGCGCGCGGCGAGCCCGAGCTCGGCCGGCTCGCGGTCGGTCACGTGGTGATGAACCGGGTCAACGACCCGCGCTTCCCGGGCACCGTGTGCGGCGTGATCATGCAGGGCGGCGCCAAGAAGACCCGAAGCTGCCAGTTCTCCTGGTGGTGCGACGGCCGCAACGACCGGCCGACCGACCAGCGATCCTGGGTCGACAGCCATCAGCTGGCATCCCGCATCTTCGCCGGAACCACCAAGGACCCGACCGGGGGCGCGCTCTGGTACCACGCCGACTACGTCAATCCGTCCTGGCGCAACCAGTTGAAGGCGGGCCCGAAGATCGGCCAGCACCGCTTCTACCTGGCCCCCGAGAAACGCTGATCGCAAAGGCGCCGAGGATCTAATACCCCAGGGCGCAGCCGTCCTTGCGCGGGTCGGAACCGCCGGTCAGCGTGCCCTTCTCCCAGTCGATCTGGATCGCCTGGGCGCCGCCGATCGGCGCGCCCGGCGCGACCAGCCGGTGGCCGAGGCCGCTGAGCGCCGTCTTTACGGCCTCAGGCACGCCCTCTTCGACCTCGATATCGCCCTCCGGCGTCGCCTGGACCCGCGCCAGGTCGATCGCCTCCTGCACGTCGAGGCCGAAGTCGAGCAAATTGCTCAGCAGGTGGGCCTGGCCCTGGGCCTGATAGTGGGCCCCCATGACGCCGAAGGGCATGACCGCCCGTCCGTCCCTGACGAGCATGCCGGGGATGATGGTGTGGTAGGGGCGCTTGCCCGGGGCGATGCAGTTCGGATGACCGGGCTCGACCCTGAAAGACTGTCCGCGGCTGTGCAGCATGACGCCGGTCCGCGGGCTCAGCAGGCCGCTCCCGAAGGAGTTGAACAGCGAGTTGATGAAGCTGACCGCGTTACGGTCCTTGTCGACCACGCAGAGGTAGACCGTGTTGGCGCCGCCCGCGGCCGCCGGCGCCGGCAGGTCGGTCATCGCCTTGTCCGGGCTGATCTGGCCGCGCTGCGCGGCCGCGTAGTCCTCGGACAGCAGCCGTTCCACCGGAACGTCGGCCTGCGCCGGGTCCGCCAGGAAGTCCTCCCGGTCCTGGTGCGCCAGGCGGGCCGCCTCGATCTCGAGGTGCAGACGCTCGGTCGACAGGGGATCCAGGCCGTCGAAATCGAAGCCCGAAAGGATGTTGAGCATCTCGAGCGCGATCATGCCCTGACCGTTGGGCGGGCACTCGAAGACCCGGTGTCCCCGGTAGTCCGTGCTGATCGGCGTGACGTACTCGCCGGCCGTCGCGGCGAAGTCCTCGAGGGTATGAAGACCGCCCAGTTGCCGGAGCAGGCCGACCATGTCCTCGGCGACGGGGCCCTTGTAAAAGCCGTCGGGGCCCTGCTCCGAGATCCGCGAGAGGGTCTCGGCCAGTTCCGGCTGGCGGTGCATGTCGCCCGCCGCCGGCGGGCGGCCGCCCGGCAGAAAGAGACGTTTCGCCGTCGGATCGCGCGACAGGGCCTCTACCTGCGCCGCCGTGTCGAAGGCCACGCGGTCGTGGATCGGGTAGCCGTCGCGGGCGAAGGCGATGGCCGGGGCCAGGAGATCGCCGAGGCTCATGGTGCCGTGATCGGCAACCAGCCGGGCCCAGGCCTCGACCGCGCCCGGCACGGTAACCGCGTGGGGCGTCTGGCGTTCGATGGTCGTGATGCCCTGCTCCAGGAACCACTCGGCGCGCGCCGCCGCGGGGGCGCGGCCCGAGCCGTTGAAGGCGACGATCTGGTCGCCGCCGCCCGGCGCGATAAGCGCGAAGCAATCGCCGCCGATACCGGTCGACTGGGGCTCGACGACGCCCTGCACGGCGCAGGCAGCGACCGCCGCGTCCAGCGCGTTGCCGCCCGTTCGGAGGATGTCGAGGGCGACGGCGGTGGCCAGGGGATGGGAAGTGGCGGCCATCCCGTTGGCGGAGCGGACCGGGGAACGGCCTGGCATCTGGAGGTTTCTCATGGTGCCTAGCTTTAGCGGCGGGGGTCGGCCTTGTCCAACGCCTTGCCCTGGGCGGCCGCCGCCAGGCGGACATAGCGCCCCGGCGAAGTGCCGAGCGTGCGGCGGAACATGGCGATGAAGGCGCTGGGGCTCTCGTAGCCGAGGTCATAGGCCACGGTGGTGACCGCCTGGCCCTCGCCCAGGCGCCCGATTGCGGTGAGCAGCCGCAAGCGTTGGCGCCAGGCCCCGAAGGTGAGCCCGGTCTCGCGGAGAAACAGGCGAGCGAGGGTCCGCTCGCTGGCGCCGGCCACCTGCGCCCAGCCGGCGAGCGGCCGGTCGTCCGCGGGATCGGCCGAGAGCGCATCGGTCACCAGGCGCAGGCGCGGCTCGGCCGGCCGCGGCAGGTGCAAGGGCTCGGCCGGGAGCGCGGCCAGCTCGTCCAGGATCAGCCGCAGGACCCGGGCTTCGGAGGGGGTGACCGGACGGTCCGGGTCGAAGGTCACAGCGCGCAGGATAAGCTCGCGCAGGAGCGGCGAGACCGAGATGACGCAGCAGTCCTCGGGCAGGCCCGCGGTCGCCGAAGGGTGCACATAGAGCGTGCGCATGGCCAGCCCACCGCCCGACGCGACCGCGTGGGTCA
>JASJEC010000075.1 GCA_030064845.1 Kiloniellales bacterium | reverse complement strand
CATTTGCGCCGGGGCCAGGAGCGGGAGGCGCCGTGGGGTTGGGCCCCACAAGTCCTTCCGCGACGCCGCCCCGGCGCAAATGCGCCCCGTCCCGAAGGGATCCGGCGAAATCGGCCCGCTGCCGCGTTGCTTGTCGTCGAATATGCTCCGCATGTCTTTCCTCCTCGCGCCTAACAGCGGGCCGATTTCACTCGGACCAGGAGCGCAACGTGAGTGCCAACAGGCCCTAGCCCTGCTCGGTCTCTTCCGCGATCGCCGCGATGGTGCGCGCCAGCAGCCGGATCTCGCCGCGGATCTCCTGGACCGTGCTGTCGCGGCCGCTCGCCACCTCGTTCAACAGGCGCTCCAGCTGCAGGTCGAGATTGCGTATGTGTGTGCGCGTCGCCTCGTCGAGCTGCAGGGTGCTGACGTCCAGGTCGGCGATCTTCTCGAACAGCGGCTTCATGTCGTTCTGCGACTCGGCGACCCGCAGCATGAGCTGCTGCTCCGAGCGCATCTGGTCGGTCAGCGAGCCGAGCCGGTCGCTCAGCTGGGACAGGCCCCGGCTCGCCTGGGCCCGCTCCTCCTCGCCGCGCGACATGGTCCGCTGCAAGGTGTCGAGGCTGTCCGCCGTGCGCTCGAGCAGCGCCTGAATATAGGCCGGCACCGACTGGTCGCCCTCGCCCAGTCCGCCGCCGCTGCCCAGCTTGGTGACGCCCGCAATCCACTCCTCCAGCTCGTTCATGAAGCGGTTGTGGGCCTGGCCGGCCTGAAGCTCCAGGAAGCCCAGCACCAGGGAGCCGGCAAGACCGAACAGCGACGAGCTGAAAGCGGTGCCCATGCCCGAGAGCGGCGTCGCCAGCCCTTCCTTCAGGTCCTCGAACATGGCCGCCGGATCGGTCGCCGCTCCGCTCAGCCCAGCGATTGTCAGGCCGACCGCGTTGACCGTCTCGAGCAGGCCCCAGAAGGTCCCGAGCAGGCCGAGAAAGATCAGCAGGCCGATCAGGTAGCGCGAGATGTCGTGGCCTTCCTCGATGCGCGACTGGATCCCGTCCAGCAGTGTGCGCATGGAAAGCGTCGAGAGCGAGAGCCGCCCCCGCTTCTCCCCGATCATGGTCGCCATGGGCGCCAGCAACCGCGGCGGCCGGTCTTCCGACAGCGCGCCTGGGAAGATGACGCCGCCCTGGCTTTCCCGCTGCAGGCGCTCCAGCCAGCGAATCTCCGGCCGCAGCATGATGACCTGCCGGAAGATATAGATGATCCCGAGCACCAGGACGGCGAGGATCATGCCGTTAAGGGCGGCGTTGGCGAGGAAAGCCTTGCTTAGCGGCACCACGATGAGTGAGCAGGCGGCGATCACGGCCAGCAGGAAAAAGATCATGCGAATGAGAAAGCGGTGTGGTCGGGTCATGGTCGCGTCGCTGCCTCGTCGAAACGCCGGAGGCGCCGCCATCGCAGCGCCGGCTGGAGCGGAGTACCGGCCGCGGCCCCGCGTCCCGTTTGGCTAGCGCCGCGCATCAACGATGTCGACCCGATCTGGCGGTCCCCCCCTGGATTCGGCCCCAAAAGGCCGAATATCGATTCGCGTGCTTGCCACCCCCTTGTCAACCAGAAACGAGCGGACCGCGCGGGCTCTGGAGAGCGACGTGCGTCGGGCTAGGCCGCCGCTGCCCGCGGCATGCGCCCGCAGCTCGACCCGGCGTTCCGGTTCGGCGCGCAGCCGCACGGCCAACTCGTCCAGAGCGGCCTCGTCATCCGACCCTAGAGCCAGATCCTCCGAGGCGAAGATGATGCGGAGCAGGTTGGCCGCCGGGGCTTCGACACCAGCGGCGGACGGCGGCGCTTTGCTCTCTTGCGCGCGCCCAGCGGTTGCCGGCGCGGCAGGCGCCGGGGGCGTTTCCGGCGCGAGGGCAGCCAGTTCCGGCGCCTCGGGCACCGGCGGCAGATCGGTCGGTACGGCGCTCCCGGCCGCCGGGGCCGGCACGTCCGGCAGGTCCACCAGTTCCGGTGCAGCGGGCGGCGGCGGTGGGACTGGCAAGGCCGAGGGCGTCTCCTCCGGCGGTGGTGGCGGATGGGGCGGGACCGGCAAGGCCGTAGGCGTTTCCCGCGGCGGCGGGGCTGCAGGCGCCTCCTGCTGTACCGGGGCGGGCCGGGCCGGCGGCGCTCCTGACGGGGCGGGCCCCTGGTCCGACGCGACGGGCCGATCCGGTGATGCCGGGCTCGCCAATGACGCGGAGTCGGCGACGCCCGCCGGGGCCCGGGACAGCGCCGGCCGGCGCCGGGGCGTGGGCGGCGGCCCGGCGGCCGCTTTCGGGGCGGCGCTGCGTTGCGGCCGCACCAGCAGCCGGCTCCTTAGGGGCTCGTCGGCCGCGGGGGCTCGGCCACCGGGACGGTCCGGGCCGGGCGCGGTCTCGGTCTCGACCGGCGGAAGATCGCCGAGGCTGTTCAGCAGGTCGTAGTTGACGAAGACGCCTCCGTCCTGCCCCGCCGCGGGCGGGATCGGCGCCGCAGCCAGCAGGATGCCGAGGGCGCAGGCCCTCCCCGCGCCGGCCGCGGCGCGCCGGAGGTCTATCGCCCCGGCCGGCGATGTCGCGTCCGGAGTCATAACGGCGAGAGAGAAGCGGCGCGGAAACATCGGGCCGCTAGGTTAGGTGCCGTCTGGTTTGCGGACAACTTATTTGCCGCTGGTGTGATTGTCGCGAGATTCGGCACGATGACCGTGCCGGGTTTCGCAGGCTGAAGGCGACGCGGCGGCGGTGCTTGATCCGGTTGAAGAACCGCTCGACGAGATGCGGCTGATAACTGCGTCCTCGCGCCAGTCCGGCGAGATATTCCGTCTCGACGCGCAATAGGAGGTGATTAGGACGGTCGGGCACGGCGCGCATCTTCACGTCCGCGGCAACACGTACGGCGCAAACCTGACGATTGCGCCTGTTGAGGGTGCCTGGAAGATCGCATATTTCGATCTGACCGACGTGGACAGGCACACGGTCTGTGAATTCATGGAGGTCGAGCGCGCATGGTGGAACTAGAGGATCGCGCATGGTGGAACTAGAGGATATCGAGTTTGCCTACCCCGAAGGCCGCTTCAGGCTTCGTGTGCCGGAGCTGCGCGTTGCGCCAGGCGAACGACTGGCCGTTGTGGGGCCGAGCGGCACGGGAAAGACGACCCTGCTCAACCTCGTCGCAGGCATTCTAAAGCCCATCCGTGGCACCATCCGCGTCGCCGGAACCGATCTCGGGTCGCTGACCGAGGATGGGCGCCGACGGTTCCGGGCAGGCACCATTGGCTTTGTCTTTCAGGACTTCGCCCTGCTCGACTACCTGACGGCACGGGAGAACATCCTCTATCCCTACCGGATCACTCCAGCGCTGACGCTCGATGCGGAAGTCCGTGCGCGGGCGGAGGCGCTGGCCGGCGCCTGCGGGCTCGCCGACAAGCTCGACCGGCACCCGGGCAGGCTGAGCCAGGGCGAACAACAGCGTGTCGCCATCTGCCGATCGCTGATAGCGCGTCCGAGGCTTGTGATCTCCGACGAGGCGACAGGCAATCTCGACCCGGAGAACAAGGCCCTCATCCTCGACCTGCTCTTTGAGCAAGCCCGCGCGGCCGAAGCGAGCGTTCTTGCGGTGACGCACGATCACGCTTTGTTGCCTCGCTTCGATCGGGTCATCGATTTCGCGTCGTTCCGGGCCGAGGCCACGGCATGAACGCCGCGTTCCTTGCCTTCGCCTACCTCCGTTACCACCGGGTTCAAAGCCTTGTCCTTGTGCTGGTGTTGGCGCTGATCCTCGTCGTGCCGCTTGCAACGCGCATCCTGCTGGCCGAGAGCGAAGCCTCCCTGACCGCCCGGGCCGAAGCGACGCCGCTCTTGCTCGGTCGCCGGGGTAGCGCGCTCGATCTGACCATGGCGGCGCTTTACTTCTCCGACGATCGGCCGGACGCCCTGCCCATGGCCGAAGCGGAGGCTGTCTGGGACAGCGGCCTTGCCACACCAATTCCTCTACACACGGCATTTGAAACGAACGGGTTCCGCATAATCGGCACGTCGCTCGACTATTTCGACTTTCGGGGCCTGACCGTGGAAGAGGGTCGCGGTCTGGCGGTACTGGGCGAGGCCGTGGTAGGCGCGACCGTTGCCCGTAAGTTGGATCTTGCAATCGGCGACACGCTGGTCTCGGCACCGCAGAATCTCTTCGACCTGGCCGGCGTCTATCCACTCGAGATGCCGGTCGTCGGCATCCTCGCGCCGACCAACACGCCGGACGATGAAGCCGTCTTTGTGGACCTCAAGACCACGTGGGTCATCTCGGGGATTGGCCACGGGCACGAGGATGTGGTCAGCGCCGCCGACCTCGAGGCCGGCGCGGATGTCACGGCGGCGGCAAGCATCGTTCAGTATCAGCGCATAACGCCGGAGAACATCGACAGCTTTCATTTTCACGGTGACGCAGACGACTACCCGGTCTCCGCTGTCGTTGTCGTGCCGCCGGACGTGCGATCGGCGACGATCCTGCGGGGACGCTACCTGGATCCCGATGGCACGTCTCAGCTGCTTCAGCCCGCGCAGGTCGTCCAGGGCCTTGTCGACCGGATCTTCCGGATCCGCGCGGTGCTCGACGTCGTGACGGGCATTATCGCGCTTGCAGCGCTTGCGGCGCTCGGCCTTGCGATCTTCCTGTCCTTCCGGCTGAGGGCACGTGAGGTCGAAACCGCCGTCAAGCTTGGGGCGCGACGCGGCATGGTCCTTCAGCTCTTGGCGGCAGAGACCCTCATGATACTTTGCGCGTCGTTGGTGATAGCCATTGCAGCAGCGCTAGTCGTGCGGCACAACGCAAATGCCTGGGTCGGCTGGCTGCTAACCCTCGGAAGCTGACAGACACCGAACGGAAAAGAGAGTAGCGTCATGTCCCGAAAAATCCTCTCCGCCCTCCTGGCCTGGGCGGCTCTCGTCTCGCCCGCGGTCGCGCATTACGGGATGATCATTCCGTCCGACCCCATGATCAGCCAGGAAGACGGGCGCAGCGTCGCATTGACGCTGTCGTTCTCGCATCCGTTCGAAGGGGACGGGATGGTTCTGGAGCGTCCGGCCGCCTTCTCGGTCACCCATGGCGGCGAAACGACCGATCTCCTCGGCACGTTGGAAAAGGCGTCGGTCATGGAGGAGCCGGGCTTCACCCTCGAGTATCGGCTGGAGCGTCCCGGCACTTACGTCTTCGCGATGGAGCCGCAGCCCTACTGGGAGCCGGGCGAGGACGCATTCATCATTCACTACACCAAGACCTACGTGACCGCCTATGGCGACGACGAGGGGTGGGACAGCGAGCTTGGTCTGAAAACCGAGATCGTGCCGCTGTCGAAGCCGTTTGGCTTGTGGGAGCACAATGTCTTTCAGGGCATCGTCAAGCTCGACGGCAAACCGGTGCCCTACGCCGAGGTGGAGGTCGAGTTCTACAACGAAACCGCCGGAGCGACCGCGCCTGACGAACTGATGATCACCCAGACCGTCAAGGCCGACGGGAACGGTGTGTTCACCTACGCCCCGCCGGCGTCGGGCTGGTGGGGCTTTGCCGCCCTGAACACGGCCGACTATACCCTGCCGCAGAATGGCGAGGACAAGGCAGTAGAACTGGGCGCCGTGATCTGGGTGCATTTCGAGCCCTGGACCGGTCGGTGAACCGGCGTGCCGTCATTCTCACGGCGACGGCCGCGTTCACCCTGGGCACGGCCTCAGCGGCGCTCGCACATCAGCTCAACGTCTTTGCCTCGACCGATTGCGACGTGGTTCTGATCGAGGCCAAGTTTTCGACCGGCCGGGTCCCGGTGATGGGCGAGGTGCGTATCCTGGATGGAGAGAACACGCTTCTGCTGAACCTCGAACTGGGCGTGGACGGGAAGTTGAGCGTCCCGCTTGCGGAGCTTGATGCAACAAGCGGGCTCCTGATCGAAGTCGATACCGGGGACCATGACGACTACTGGATCCTGACACCCGAAGACATCGCTAGAAAATGTCAGAGCTGACCCTACAACCGATTGCGCATCGTCTGCTCGGCGCCTTGGCCGCGTTCCTCCTGGCTGCAAACGCTCCTGCTCTGGCGCAGGACCGGCCTACCGTGGTGACCGTGAACTACGCGCTCAGCTATTTCGCAGAGCGTTTGGGAGGGAGTGAGATCGACGTGATCTTTCCCGTGCCCGACGGAGTCGATCCGTCCTTTTGGCGTCCCAGCATTTCGGACATCAGCACGATCCAAGGCGCCGACCTCATCTTTCTCAACGGTGCCGGCTTCGCGTCCTGGACGTCGAAAGTATCGTTGCCGCGTTCGCGCCTTGTCGACACGTCGCGCGGCTTCGAGGATCGGTTCATTGCGACTGAGACCGTCACGCATAGTCACGGGGCGGACGGAGAGCACTCTCACACCGGTGCGGCCTCCTTCACCTGGCTCGACCAGGAGCAAGCCATCCTGCAGGCCCGCGCCATCTCGGACGCCCTTGCGCGGCGCGGTTTGGTCGAGCCTGACAGGATCAAGGCGCGCTTGGCCGCGCTGACCGACGACCTTGTGTCGATAGATGCTGCGGCCGATCGGCTGCGTCCGCTTGCCGAGGGCAAGGTGCTGGTCGCCACGCATCCAAGATATCAGTATCTTGCGCGTGCTTACGGTTTGGACATTCGGTCTCTCGAGTGGGAAGCAGGTGCAGCGCCCGACGCCGGCCAGCTCGCCGAACTCGAAAAGCTTGGCGATGAGACAGGCGCAGAGGTTCTGCTTTGGGAAGCGCAACCGCCGGAGCCGGCTAGAGCCGCTATCCGCGACCTGGGTCTGATCGATGTCGTATTCCCCACCCTGGCCACGGCGCCGGAAGGGTCGGAGTACACCCAGAGATTGAGGCTAGCCCTGGACGAGTTGTCGGCCGCCCTTAATGCTGTCGATGGCTAGTAGGCCGCTGAAAAGGCCTGGAGCTCTTGACCACGGTCATCCTTCGACAGAGGGGCGTAGGCCCGGCGCTTCGCGCGGATGAGGGTAAGTGCTTGAAACATTTCGCCCTCACCCTGAGCTTGTCGAAGGGTGATGGTTCCGACTGAGCACTTTGCCAGCAGCCTGCTAGAGCGGATTCACCGGGTTTGATGGATCGCCTCTGGCGATACAGTCAAACGCGGATCTGCTCTAGGATTCCCGCGCTTTCTTGAGCAGACGCACCAGCGGCTGGTGCAGACTGTCGTTGCTCGCCAGGATCCCGGCGCCCTCGAAGGCGAAGGACGCGCCATCGATGGCGGTGACGAAGCCGCCCGCCTCGCGCACCAGCAGGACACCCGCCGCGGTATCCCAGGGCTCCAGTCCCCGCTCCCAGAAGCCGTCGTAGCGGCCGGCCGCGACGTAGGCCAGGTCGAGCGCGGCCGCGCCCCAGCGGCGCACGCCGGCGGTTTCGGTCATGACGGCTGCCAGCTCGGCCGAGAGGCCGCTGTCTTGGTCGCGCCCCTTGAACGGCAGACCGGTGGCGATCAGCGCGCTGTCCAGGGCGCGGCGAGACGACACCCGCATGCGCCGGTCGTTCAGGAAGGCGCCGCCGCCCTTCTCGGCATAGAAGAGATCCTCCTTGATCGGGTCGTAGACCACGCCGGCCAGGATCTCCGATCCCTCCTGCAGCGCGATCGAGACCGCGAAGTGCGGCAACCCGTGAAGGAAGTTGGTCGTGCCGTCGAGCGGATCCACGACCCAGCACCGCCCCGAGGGGTCCGAGGCCTCGCGCCGGCCCGACTCCTCCATGAGGAAGCCGTAGCCGGGGCGCGCCCGGCCTAGTTCCTCGCGCAGGATCTTCTCGGCCCGCAGGTCGGCCGCCGACACGAAGTCCGCCGGGCCCTTGCGCGAGACCTGGAGGTTCTCGACCTCTCCGAAGTCACGCTTGAGCCGCCGGGCCGCCTTGTCGGCGGCCTTTATCATGACGTTGATGGTTGCTGATCGCGTGGCCACCGCCGTTCTCCTCGCTTGCTTGCGGCGGCCGGCCGGTCAGTCCTTGGCCCGTTCGACGTAGCTGGCGTCGGCGGTGTTCACGACGACCCGGGTTCCGGTCTCGATATGGGGCGGGACCATGGTCTTCACGCCGTTCTCGAGCAGCGCCGGCTTGTAGGACGAGGCCGCCGTCTGCCCCTTGACCACGGGGTCGGCCTCGGTGATCTCCATCACCACAGTCTCGGGCAGCATGACCGAGATCGGATCGTTCTCGTAGGACTCGATGGTGACCGTCATCCCGTCCTGGAGGAACACCGCGGGTTCGCCGATCATATCCGAGGACAGGGAAACCTGGTCGTAGGTCTCCTGGTCCATGAAGGTGTAGCTGTCGCCGTCGGCGTAGAGATACTGGAACTCCTTCTGGTCCAGGCGCACGCGCTCGACGTCCTCGCTGGCGCGGAACCGCTCGTTCAGCTTGGTGCCGTCCCGGATGTCCTTCAGCTCGACCTGAAGGTAGGCGCCGCCCTTGCCGGGCTGGGTGTGCTGGATCTTGACAGCGCGCCAGAGGCGGTCCTTGTGCTCGATAACATTGCCGGGGCGAATGGCGTTGCCATTGATCTTCATGGCGAAATTCCGGTCGCTTAAGAGGTGGGTCTTCGGGCGCGCGGAAGCTAACAGCGCGTTCCTGGGGAGGCAAGCGGAAGCGGCGCTTCTCCGGTCCGGCGGGCATGACTTTGGCCTGCGCACCGATCGGGTCTATAGTCCGCCAGGGAAAGGGCCTGGAATGTCCACGGCAACCCGACGGTTCATGGCGCTGGCGCTAACGGCCCTGCTTCTGGGGCCGGTCGCCTGCACGGCGGAACCCGAGCGCGCCGGTCCGGCGGTCTACCAGCCGCCACCGCGGCTCGACGACGGCTGGCCGGTCGGGCCGGCCGAGCGCGCCGACCTCGACACGGCGGCCCTGGTCCGGCTAACCCAGGACATCCTCGACGGCAGGTACCCCAATACCCACGCGCTGCTGATCGAGTACGACGGCCGACTGGTCTACGAAGAATACTTCGCCGGCAGCGACGAACGCTGGGGCGACCCGCTGGGCCGGGTCGTCTTCCGACGCGACACGCTCCACGATCTCAGATCGGTCACCAAGAGCGTCACCACGCTGCTCTTGGGCATCGCACTCGACGGCGACTACGAGACCGCCCTGGACACCCGCTTGCCGGCCTATTTTCCCGACCTCGCCGCTTCGTTCGCACCCGGGGTCGAGACCGTCACCCTTCGCCACGCGCTGACCATGACCGCCGGTCTGGAATGGAACGAGATGGAGGTCCCCTACACCGACCGAGACAATGACGAGATCCGCATGGCCTACACCCGCGACCCCGTGGCCATGGTGCTGGCCCGGCCGCAACGCGAGCCGGCCGGAAGCCGGTGGTACTACAGCGGCGGGCTGACCCAGGTTCTGGCCGGCCTGATCGAACGCCGCACCGGCCGCACGATCGACGCCTTCGCGGAGGAGGTTCTGTTCCGGCCCCTGGGCATCTCTGATTACGAATGGATCGGCTCTCGGGCCTGGGATACCTCGCCCAGCGCCGCCTCGGGACTCCGGCTGCGGCCCCGGGACCTGGCCAAGATCGGCTCGGTCATGCTGCACGGCGGCAGGTGGCAGGACCGGCAGGTCGTTCCGGCGCGCTGGGTCGCGCTCTGCTCCAAGCGCTGGGTCGAGCGGATTCCCTGGTTTCCCGACGGCACCTACGGCTACGGCTTCATGTGGTATCCCGGCCAGATCGAGGGCGAAACGCCGCAGCCGATCCTGCGGGCCGCCGGAAACGGCGATCAGCGCCTCTTCATCCTGCCCGAGACGAAGCTGGTCGTGACCCACCTGGCGGGCAACTACAACAACCGCGGCGTCCGCAACAGCGAGGAGATCCTGGTCCGCATCCTGGCGGCGCGAAAGGCCGGCGGGCCGTAACGGCTTCCCGGTCCGGGAGCGGTCATGACGGCCCGCCCCTAAGCCAGTCGCGGCAGGCCTCGAGCGCGTCGTCGCGCGCCATGAGGTCGAGGCTGGGTGGGCGCACCCGCAGCAGCCTGCCCCCGCAGTCCTCGGCGATGGCGTCGAGCTTCGCGGCGACCGCCTCGGGGCCGTCGAACACCACCTGGGACACGCCCGCCCGCAGCGCCGCCATGACGTCGCCGGCCCGGTCGCCGCAGTCGAGCAGCAGGCTACAGTCGACGTCCGGGACCGCTTCGGCCGCGAGCGCGGCAACCTCGGGCAGCCAGGCCGGCCCCAGGTAGGCCGAGGCGGCGGGCGCCGTGGCCAGCGTCACCGGCGCACCCAGTTCCCGGGCCGCCCCCAGCGCCGCGCGCGCGTGATCGAGTGAATGAACGATGATGACCCGGCCGATCATGGCCGGATCATAGACCAGAGAGGGCTTCGCCGCTGAAGTCGGCGCGGCGCCTAGAGCGGATCATGGTTTGACGGAAGCGCTTCGCGGTTCCGCCAAAGCATGTAAATCCGCTGGATATCAATCGGTTAGAGCAGCCTGGCCATGGCGACGGCCGTGTCGCTCATGCGGTTGGAGAAGCCCCACTCGTTGTCGTACCAGGACAAAACCCGGACGCAGGTCTCGTCCAGAACCTGGGTCTGCGTGCTGTCGAAGGTCGAGCTGGCCGCGTTGTGGTTGAAGTCCATGGACACCAGGGGCTCGTTATTGACCACCAGAACGCCCTTGAGGCGATTGCTGCCGGCCGCCTCCTCCATGGCGGCGTTGACCGCCTCGGCCGTGGTCTTCTTCTCGGCCTCGATGGTCAGGTCGACCAGGCTGACGTTCGGAGTCGGCACCCGGATCGCCGTGCCGTCGAGCTTGCCCTGGAGCTGGGGCAGCACGAGGCCGACCGCGCGCGCCGCGCCGGTCGACGTGGGGATCATGGAGAGCGCGGCGGCCCGGGCGCGGCGCGGATCCTTGTGCAGAGTGTCGACCGTGGGCTGGTCACCCGTGTAGGCGTGGATCGTCGTCATGAAGCCGTGCTTGATGCCGACCAGCTGGTCCAGCACGTGGGCGACCGGCACCAGGCAGTTGGTGGTGCAGGAGGCGTTGGAGACCACGGTGTGGCCGGCCTCCAGCTTGTCGTCGTTGATGCCGTAGACCACCGTGATGTCGGCGCCCGAAGCCGGCGCGGAGACCAGGACCTTCTTGGCGCCGCCTTCCAGGTGCAGCGAGGCCTTCTCCTTACTGTTGAAGATGCCGGTGCACTCCATGACGATGTCGACCCCGAGATCGCCCCAAGGCAGCTTCGCCGGGTCCCGCTCGGCCAGGACCTTGACCCTCTTGCCGTTCACAGTGAGGGAGTCTTCGCTGACCTCGATCGTGCCCGGGAAGGGACCGTGGACCGAATCGTATTTCAGCAGGCGCGCGTTGGATTCCGCCGTGCCAAGGTCGTTGATCGCGACGAACTCGACGTCGTCGCGCCCCGATTCCATGGCCGCACGAAAAACCAGGCGCCCGATCCGCCCGAACCCGTTGATCCCTACCTTGACCGCCATTCTAGCCCTCCCTTGTGATCATCCGCCGGCGCGCTGTCAGGCCGCGTAGCGGCCCTGCGTCGCCTCTCCGTTCGCCTTGGCGCGCTCGAAAAGCGCGGCCTGGGCGGCCTTGGTGTTCTCCGCTTTGCCGCCCCAGGCCTTGAGCGGCGCGCCTTGCAGCGCGCGGCCGTAGGAAAAGCTCAGGCGCCACGGCGCGTCGGGCGCCTGCTTGTTCATCGCGTTGAGGTGCAGGGTGGCGTCCTCGTCCGACTGGCCGCCGGAGAGGAAGGCGATACCCGGAACGGCGGCCGGCACGGTTCGCCGCAGGCAGGTCAGCGTGTGCGCCGCGACCTCCTCGACGCCCGCCTGATCCGGACACTCGCTGCCCGACAGGACCATGTTGCACTTCAGCAGCATCCCTTCGAGCAGGACGTCGTGCAACGAGAGCTCCGCGAAGACGTTGAGCAGCACCTCTTCCGTCACCTGGTAGCAGACCTCGATATCGTGATCGCCGTCCATCAGCACTTCCGGCTCGACGATCGGCACCATGCCCGCCTCCTGAACCAGGGCGGCATAGCGCGCCAGGGCGTGGCCGTTCGCCGTGATGCAGGTCGCGCCCGGGATATCCTCGCCGATCTTGTAGACCGCGCGCCACTTGGCGAAGCGCGCACCCAGCTCGCGGTACTCGGCGAGGCGCTCCCGCAGACCGTCCAGGCCCTCGGTGACGGTCTCGCCCGGCTGGCCAGCGAGCGGTTTGGCGCCCTTGTCGACCTTGATGCCGGGGATGATGCCGGCCTTTTCGATCACCTTGACCAGGGGCGTGCCGTCGGCCGCCTTCTGGCGGATCGTCTCGTCGAACAGGATCACCCCGCTGATGAAGTCGCCTGCGCCGGGCGCACGGAACAGCAGCTCGCGGTAGTCGCGCCGGTTGTCCTCGGTCGACTCGACTCCGATCGTGTCGAAGCGCTTCTTGATCGTGCCGGCGCTCTCGTCGGCCGCCAGGATACCTTTCCCGGCCGCCACCAGGGCCTCTGCTGTCTGTTCCAGGGTATGCTGTTCCATGGCCTCCACTTCCCCCTGCCTTGGATAACGCTAGAGCCGGGCCTTCACGGCCTCGACGACCGCCTCGGGCGTGATCTTGAAATGCTCGTAGAGCGCGCCGCCCGGTGCCGAGGCGCCGAACGAGCGCATGCCGACGAAACCGCCGCCGGACTCGATCCAGCGCTCCCAGCCGAAGGGCACCGCGGCCTCGACCGCGATGTGCAGGGCGCCGGGGCCCAGCACCTCGTCGCGGTAGTGCTGGGTCTGTTCCTCGAACAGCTCCCAGCAGGGCATCGAGACCACCGCCGCGGAGATTCCCTCGTCGCGCAGCAGCGCCTGCGCCTTGAGCGCGATCGACACCTCGGAGCCGGAAGAGATCAGCGAAACCTCCCGGGCCCGGTCAGAGGGCGCCAGAATGTAGCCGCCGTGGGCCGAGAGGTTTTCTTTGGTGTGCTCGCCCCGGACGGTCGGCAGGTTCTGGCGGGTCAGGGCCAGAACCGAGGGGCGGCTGCGGTGCTCCATCGCCAGGGCCCAGCACTCCGCCGTCTCGACGGCGTCGGCCGGCCGGAACACCATCAGGTTCGGCATTGCCCGCAGCGCGGCCAGGTGCTCGATCGGCTGATGGGTCGGGCCGTCCTCGCCGAGGCCGATCGAGTCGTGCGTCATGACGTAGACCACGCCAAGGCCCATCAGCGCCGAGAGCCGGATCGACGGCCGGCAGTAGTCAGTGAAGACGAGGAACGTGCCGCCGTAGGGGATCACGCCGCCGTGCAGCGCCAGGCCGTTCATGGCGGCGGCCATGGCGTGCTCGCGGACGCCGTAGTGGATGTAGCTGCCGCCGTAGTCCTCGCGCGAGATGAGCTCCTGCCCCGCGGCCCGGGTGTTGTTCGACCCGGTCAGGTCGGCCGAGCCGCCGACCAGCTCCGGAATCTTCGCGGCGAGCGCCTCCAGCACCTTGTGGGACGAGATCCGGGTCGCCTGCGAGGGGGCCGCAGCGCTGATCTCCTGCTTCAGGGCCACAACCGCGTCGCGCCAGCGATCCGGCAGGCGCCCTTCGGCGCGGCGCTCGAACTCTTCGCGTGCCGCCGCATCGGTCGCGGCCAGCCGCCGATCCCATACGGCCGAGGCCTCGGCGCCGCGCGCGCCGGCCTCGCGCCAGGCGGCAAGGATCTCCGCCGGGATCTCGAATGCCGGGTAGCTCCAACCGAGCGCCTCGCGCGCGCCGGCGATCTCCTCATCGCCCAGCGGCGCGCCATGCGTCGCCGCCGTGCCGGCCTTGGTCGGCGCGCCGTAACCGATGGTCGTGCGGCAGGCGATCAGGGAAGGCTGATCGGTCTCGCGGGCCGCCGCGATCGCAGCGGCGATCGCTTCGGGGTCGTGGCCGTCGACCGCCTCGACCTGCCAGCCGTAAGACCGGAACCGCGTGATGTGGTCGTCGGAAACCGTGAGCGACGTCGGGCCGTCGATCGAGATCCCATTGTCGTCGAACAAGACGATCAGGCGGCCGAGGCCGAGGTGCCCGGCGAGCGATGCGGCCTCGTGGCTGACGCCCTCCATCAGGCAGCCGTCGCCGGCGATCACATAGGTGTAGTGATCGACCAGGTCGTCGCCGAAGGCCGCGTTCATGACTCGCTCGCCCAGCGCCATGCCGACGGCGTTCGCCAGGCCCTGGCCCAGGGGTCCCGTGGTCGTCTCGACCCCCGCGGCGTGGCCGTACTCCGGATGACCCGCCGTGCGGCTCCCGAGCTGACGGAAGTTCTTGAGCTCCTCCAGCGTCATGTCCCGGTAACCCGTCAGGTACAACAGGGCATAGAGCAGCATCGAGCCATGCCCGGCCGAGAGGACGAAGCGGTCGCGGTCGGCCCAGTCCGGCCGCGCCGGATCGAACTTGAGGAAGCGTGTGAACAGCACCGTCGCCACATCGGCCATGCCCATCGGCATGCCCGGATGACCGGAGCGCGCCCTCTGGACCGCGTCCATGGCGAGGAAACGAATGGCGTTGGCCATATCCCGGTGGTCCGCTCGTGCGGCCGGCGCCGAGGCCGACGCTTTCGAAGCAGTCGAAGTTGCTGCGTCCATCGATACCCTATCTTGCAAGCGAGCCGCCGCCGTGCTTCTGCGCAGGAGGAGCCTCTCCCCGCCCGGCCCGGCGGCAAAATGCCGCCCTCGACGCGCCTCGTCAACCGGCATGCGTACGACCTGCCGGGCTTCCGATGCGGCCTGAGCGGATCGCAGTATGACGGAGAAACTGCCCCGCCGTTTGGTTCAGGGGACCATAACTTTGGCGGGAGCGTCATTCTCGCCGCGCACCCTGGCGCGGGCGACGGTTGACCCTCGGCAACCGCCGCGCCTATGTTCATTAGTTAATGCACTTAACATGGGTAGTGCACAGACTGCCTGAAGGAAACGGTATACACATGGCGCAACTGGAAGAAGCGACCCGGAGGCTGCAGTCCGCCGTCGAGCGGCTCGACCGGGCCGTCGTGGCGCGCGTCGAGCAGGGCGGCGGCCCGCGCGAGGGCCTGCGCGAGGCCTTGGAGGAGAAGGCACAGGAGAACGCCCGTCTGCAGGCGGTCGCCGCGGAGGCCGGCGTGCGCATCGACACGGCGATCAATCGTCTGAAAGTCTTGCTGGGAGAGTGACCGTGAGTCTGCGAGCGGCCGCCGCGGGCGGCTTACCCGCCAAGAAGGATAATCCGGCCGGGAGCGAACCGTGGGCGAAGTGACACTGAAGATAAACGGCCGCAATTACGCGGTGGTCTGCGACGACGGCGAGGAACCTCATCTCACCCGCCTCGGGGCCCTGATCAACCAACGGATCGAGGATCTGATCGCCCTGGTCGGCCAGGTCGACGAACCGCGTCTCCTGGTCATGACCGGCCTTCTGATCGCCGACGAGCTGTCCGAGGCCAACGCCCGCGTGAGCGAGCTCGAGGAGAGCAGGGGTGGGCCCGGCGGCGAGTCCGCCCTGCCCGGCGCGGCTGAAGCCGCCCTGGCGCTGGATCGCTGCGCCAGCCAGATTGAATCTATTGCCGCCCGCCTCGAGGAGACCTAGATAAGTCCGGGGTCCGTGCTGCGAGGTGCGTCAGACGTCTCGATCCCTGCGGCCAATACCGAACCTCTTGGGAGCTGTCCCTGCCGGAGCCGTGGCTTCGGTATATGGCGCCCACCTGCTTAGGCAGGCCACAGAGGATGATTGACGGTCAACGGCCATCGCGGCAGCCCCACCTGGATTCCTGACCAAGGAGCCTCCTTGCCCGCTTCCGACCTCCCGTCCCGGCTCGACGCCGAAAAGCAGCGCCTGCGGGTCACGGCCAAGCAGAGCCGGGCCCGGGCCGCGGCGGCCGCAGAGGGGGCCGGCGGCGCCATCGCCGAGGCCGTGATCGCGGCGCTCGACGACGGCCGGATCCCGCTCGACGCGGGCGCCCCGGTTTCCGGCTATTGGCCGAAGGGCGACGAACTCGACCCCCGCCCCCTGATGGCGCAGCTGTCCGAGCGGGGCCACCCCGTCGGCCTGCCGGTCGTGACCGGCCGGGACCGGCCGCTGACGTTCCGACGCTGGGCGCCCGAGGTGGAGCTCGTGCCGGCGGCCTTCGGCCTACTCGAGCCGGGCCCCGACCAGCCGGAGGTCCTGCCCGATCTGCTGCTCGTGCCGCTGCTGGCGTTCGACCGGAACGGCTGGCGCCTGGGCTACGGCGGCGGCTTCTACGACCGCACCGTCGCCAAGCTGCAGGGCGCCGGGCGCCCGCTGACCGTCGGGCTCGCCTACGCCGGCCAGGAGCAGGCCCGCGTGCCCCACGGCCCCACCGATCGGCCTATGGATTGGATCGCCACCGAGCGCGAGCTCCTGGCAACCAGCGAGGGTGAGCATGAGACTGCTGTTCTGCGGTGACCTGGTCGGCCGAAGCGGCCGTCAAGCCCTGGCGGACCATCTGCCCGACCTGCGCCGTCGGCTCGCCCTCGACTTCGTCATCGCCAACGGCGAGAACGCGGCCGGCGGCTTCGGCATCACCGAGAAGATCTGCGCCGAAATCCTGGACCTGGGTGTCGACGTGATCACCGGCGGCAACCACTCCTGGGACAAGCGCGAGGCGATGGCCTTCATCGACCGGCAGCCCCGCCTGCTCAGGCCGCAGAACTACCCGTCCGGCACGCCGGGACGGGGCGCGGCGGTGTTCCCCGCGGCGGGCGGCCGCAAGGTCATGGTGCTCAACGTGATGGGCCGCACCTTCATGGACCCCCTGGACGATCCCTTCGCCTGCGTCGAGCAGGCGCTGTCGCGCCAGCGCCTGGGCGGCACGGTCGACGCCATCGTGGTCGACCTGCACTGCGAGGCGACCAGCGAGAAGATGGCCATGGGCCACTTCGTGGACGGCCGGGTTAGCCTCTGCATCGGCACCCATACCCACGTGCCGACCGCCGACGCCATGATCCTGCCTGGCGGCACCGCCTATCAGACCGACGCGGGCATGTGCGGCGACTACGATTCCGTCATCGGCATGAACAAGTCCGAACCGCTCAATCGCTTCACCAGAAAGCTGCCGGGCGAGCGCTTCGCACCAGCCCTGGGCGAAGGGACGCTCTGCGGGGTCTTCGTGGAGCTGGACGACAGGACGGGGCTGGCCCGGAGGATCGAGCCGGTGCAGCTCGGCGGCCGGCTGCAGACGAGACTGCCCGCGGCGCTTGACGCGGCGGCCGGTAAGGCGAAGGACCCGGTCAGCTAGCCCGGTCGGGCGCCAGGGTCAGAAAGCGGGCCACTTCCTCGTAGAGCAGGTCGGTCTGGCGGGTCACACCGTCTGCCAGGTCGGAAATGGCCTCGGCCGAGCCCTTGTCACCGGCGATGGTGCCTTCCAGCAGCCGGTCGAGCGCCGGCAGGGCGCTCTGGCCGGTGAACTCGCCGACCAGGGCGGCGGCCCGCTCGAGCTGGAGATTCGTCTCCCCGGCGGCTGCCGCCTGATCGACCTTGCCGGGCAGCACGGGAACTTTTCGCAGTGTGGCCATTCGACCCGCCATCTCAACGTCTTGCACCGGCGGGAGGATGTCATTGGGTGGATTAAATTGACGTAAAGTCCGCATCGGATTAGAGGATGACCGCAGGCGCCCCCCAGGGGCGCGCCGCGCGGCCAGGTGCCATGTTGTCGCCATAAAGCTGCTCTATCTGCAGCAAAGCGATTGCCTGCGTCACCGCAAGATATGGTAGGGTCTTTCTGGCTACCACCAGCATATAGATGAGTTGATCGGGATCGAAGGGTCATGGCGGGCCATTCGCAATTCAAGAACATCATGTACCGCAAGGGCGCGCAGGACAAAAAGCGCGCCAAGGTCTTCGGCAAGCTGATCCGGGAGATCACGGTGGCCGCCCGCTCGGGGCTGCCCGATCCGGATATGAACCCGCGCCTGCGCGCCGCGGTCTCGGCTGCGCGGGCCGCCAACATGCCGAAGGACAACATCGAGCGCGCGATCAAGCGGGTCGCCGGCGGCGAAGACGACACGGCCTACGAGGAGATTCGCTACGAGGGCTACGGCCCCGGCGGCGCCGCGATCATCGTCGAGACCCTGACCGACAACCGCAACCGCACGGCCTCGGAGGTGCGGGCAGCCTTCAGCAAGCACGGCGGCTCGCTCGGCGAGACCAACAGCGTCTCCTTTCTGTTCGACCGCCTCGGCCTGATCGAGTTCGACCCGGAAGTCGGCAACGCCGACGAGGTCTTCGAGGCGGCGGTCGAGGCCGGCGCCGAGAACGTTGAGTCGGACGGCGCGGGGCACGAGGTGAGCTCAGCGCCGGACGACTTCTCCGTGGTCCGCGACGCCTTGGCCGAACGCTTCGGGGACCCGCGAGAGGCCTATCTCGGCTGGAAGGCCCAGACCACGGTCACGGTCTCGGAGGACGACGCCGAGAAGCTCCTGAAGCTGCTCGACACCCTCGACGATAACGACGATGTGCAGCGCGTCTCGGCCAATTTCGAGATCGCGGACGATGTCATGGAGCGCCTCACCGCCTGATGCCCAGCCCCGGGCACCAGCGGCCGGCCTTGGAGGATCGATGCGGGTGATCGGTTTGGACCCCGGTCTGCGGTTTACCGGATGGGGCGTGGTCGACAGCGAGGGAACCCGTCTGCGTCACGTCGCCAACGGCACGCTGGCAACCGACGAGCGCCTGGACCTGGCGCGCCGCCTGGTCCAGCTCAACGAGGGCCTGCTCGAGGTCCTGGCCCAGCACGGCCCCGACGAGGCCGCGGTCGAGGCGACCCTGGTCAACAAGAACGCCGCCTCGACCCTGAAGCTCGGACTGGCGCGCGGCGTCGCGCTGATGACCCCCGCCGGCCGCGGCCTGCCGGTCGCCGAGTACCTGCCGATGATCGTCAAGAAATCCGTGGTCGGCAGCGGCCACGCCGAAAAGCAGCAGGTCCAGGTCATGGTCGGCCATCTCCTGCCCGGCGCCGGGATCGCCAGCGCGGACGCCGCCGACGCCCTGGCCGTGGCGATCTGCCACAGCCACCACGCCGCGACCCGGCGGCGCTGGTCGGGCGGCCAGCCGGGCGGGCGGGACGCGGCGAGGCCCGGCTCATGATCGGCAAGCTGACCGGACGCCTCGATTCCCTGGGCGAGGACTGGGCCCTGGTCGACGTCTCCGGCGTCGGCTACGTGACCTACTGCTCGCGCCGGACCCTGGGAAGCCTGCCCGGCGCCGGCCAGCCGCTCTCCCTGCTGGTCGAGACCCACGTGCGCGAGGACCA